>CAVVNE010000063.1:0-3555 GCA_963749245.1 Bryobacterales bacterium | reverse complement strand
CAGCATCAACTCGGTACGGCACGCGCTGAGCTTGTTGGGGATCAACAAGCTGCGCAACGCGGTGCTGGGCATGTCGATCACGCGGATGTGGAACCAGGTGCGGACGCCGTCGTCGTGGTCCATGGCGCGGTTCAACATGCACTCGTCGGCTTGCGCTATTTTGAGCGATCTTCTCGCGCAGAGGCTCAATGTCAACTACGCCGAGGGAGCGTTCGTCGCCGGACTCCTGCACGACGTCGGCCGGCTGCTGATCGCGCTGGGATTGACGGAAGAGTATGGACGAATGTTGCAGATGCACGAGGCCGAGGGCAAAGCTCTGCTGGTCTGCGAAAGGGAAGTGGCGGGGCTGACGCATCCGGACCTATCGGCCAAGGCCTTGGAAATCTGGAATCTGCCGGAGCCGATTCAGAACGCGGTGCGCTTTCATCACGATCCGGCGTCGGACCCGTCGGCCAAGGGCTCGGAGGTGACGTTGAGCCGAGTACTGGATGCTGCCAATCAATACGTGAATTCGATGGGCGTATCGATTTTGAAGAAAAGCCGGGATACCGCGGACCCGGCGCTGGTCGAATCCCTGGGGCTGAACGCAGAACAGTTGCAATCGGTTCTGGCGGACTTCAAGACCGAGTACGACGCGATGTCGGCGTTCTTCCGGTAGTCGCAACACAGCTTGCTCGTGCCGCTGATGTGTTACGCTGCTGGCCAGCGGCCCGATGATCCGGCTTTTTAAAGTGTCGATTCCCGCCAGCGCGGTGGTGCTGGTGATCTCCGAAGCGGCACTGCTGTTTTGCTGCTATCTGTTCGCCGCCTGGCTGGTCATCGACGTCCCTCTGGTGACGTTCCTGTTCGACCAGAGCGGGTATTGGCACATCGCTTTTGTCGTCGCGGTGATCATGCTGGGGCTGTATTTTAACGATCTTTACGAGAATTACCAGGTCCGCTCGCGCATCGAGTTGATCCAGCAGTTCTGCCTGGCGCTGGGGGTCGCGTTCCTGCTCCAGTCGCTGGTGAGCTACGCACAGTGGGGCGTTCTGCTGCCCAAATGGGTGATGGTGTACGGCAGCCTGCTGGCGCTGGCCCTCGGTCCGTTGTGGCGGATGTTTTTCACCGCTCTGGCCTCCAGTTCCCTGGGCGCGCGGAAGCTTCTGTTCGTGGGATCGTCGCCGGCGGTGCGCGAAATCTCCTCCTATATAACGGCGCACCCGGAGTTCGGTCTCACGTCGATTGGCTACCTGGATTCGTCGCGCGAAATCCCCGGCATGACGAAACTGGGCTCCATGGCCCAACTGGACGAGGTGCTGGCGGAGCAGCATCCTTCACGCGTGGTCGTCGGCCTGGATCCGCTGGCGCCGGAAAGCCTACCCGTGGCGCGACTGCTGGAACTGCGGTTGGACGGGCTCGAAATCGAAGAAGCGTCGGCGACCTACGAGATGGTGTTCCGGCGCGTCTCGACCTGGGACTTGCTGCCGTCGCAACTTATCTTCTCGAGTGAAATGACCCCGCGGGTCACGCTCCAGTCGGCGTATTCGCTGGCGCTGGGGCTGGCTGCGTTCGTGGCCGCGCTTCCAGCGATGGCCTTGATCGCTGTAATTCTGAAATTCACGTCCCGCGGCCCGGTGATTCAAGGCCAGCAATGCGCCGGATTGAACGGCGCGCCTTTTTCGGTTCTAAAATTCCGCTCCACTGGAAAATGGCTGCGCCGGCTGCATCTCGATGAGCTGCCGCAGTTGTTCAACGTGGTACGCGGCGAAATGGCCGTCGTCGGTCCGCGTCCGGAGAGGCCGGAATTCGCCGCCGCGCTGGAGGAGCAGATTCCTTACTACCGTCAGCGCCTGTGCGTGAAGCCGGGCATCACCGGGTGGGCGCAGATCAATGAAAGGGATAGCGGGGCGGTGGAGGATACCATCCAGAAACTGGAGTTCGACCGCTACTACATCAAGAATGTTTCTCTTGCTCTGGACACGTACATTATCCTTCACGCCTTGAAAACGACGCTGCTCGGGCGATAATGTGTCCATGCGCGATCGCTTACTGAAAGTCCTGAACAAGGTCACTACCGAGCCGCTGAATATCGGCGATGAAGATTCGCTGTTTGAGAGCGGCCTGCTCGACTCTTTTGCCTTGCCCGATCTGGTTTCGGGTCTGGAGGAGGAGTTTTCCTTCAAGGTGCCGGACTCGGATTTAAACCCTCGCAAATTCGATTCGATCGCGCGGATTGAGGCGTATCTATCCGAGCATGCGAAGGTGTGAAGACAAATGTTGGCCGCCGATGAACGCGGATGAACGCCGATTCAAGACAATATATGCCTGACCGTTCTTATATCCACGCCTTTGGGGCGCGCGTGCCGGATCGGGTAGTCACCAATGCGGAGCTGGCGTCGCAGTTAGGCTGCACACCAGAGTGGATCGAAAGTGTCTCCGGCATCCGCGAGCGGCGCTGGGCGGGAGAGGAGACCGTCGCCGACCTCGCCACGGCCGCGGCGCGCGATTGTTTGCAGAAGGCCGGCGTCGAAACATCGCAAATCGGCCTTCTGATCGTTTCGAGCGGCAGCGCAGAGAGGCGTTTCCCCGGGCCCGGGTCTACGGTCGCCGCGGCTTTGGGGCTGAACGCGACGCCGGTGGTCGATCTGCCTATCGCCAGCGCTGGATCGATCTTCGGGCTCTCGCTCGCGTCACAGCTCGCGGGTTCTTACGGCGACGTGCTGGTGGTCGCGGCGGAAAAGATGTCGGCGGTGATCCAGGGCGCGGCGCTCGACCAGAACACCGCGATTCTGTTCGGCGACGGAGCCGGCGCGGCGCTGGTCAGCTCGCGCCCGGGGCGGTTTGAGGTGCTCGATTCGGTCCTGCACACCGACGGCGCGTATCGCGACGATCTGGCGCTCGACTGCGGCTCGGCTCTGCGCATGAACGGGCTGACTGTAATCCTCCAAGCGGCGCGCAAACTGCCGGCGGTGATCGGCGAAGTGCTGAGCCGTCAAAATATCGAGGCGAAGGATGTGACGCAGTTCGTGATGCACCAGGCGAATCAGAATCTGATCACAAGGGTTGCGAAAGCGCTGGGAGTCGACGCGTCGTTGATGTTTTCGAACGTGGCCAAATATGGCAACACGTCGTCGGCATCGATGTTCATTGCGGCGTCGGAGTGGGAGCCGTCGGCGGGACCGGTGGTGTTCGCGGGATTCGGGGCGGGGTTCAATTGGGGGGCGCTGGTTGCAAAGAGTGGGTGATATCACTCTGTCCCAGAGCGAGGCGCGCGGCGAGAGCCCCATGGGTCAGAGTCTGTGTGAAAAGTCGGCTTGGACCGCTCCTGATAGTCGCGGTTCTATTTCGAGCTCTGAGGATTCATCGAGATAAAGAGAGCCGCGACCACCGGTCACCGAGGTCACCGCATTATCGGCAACGGTCCGCAGCCTAACTGCCCGACGCGCCGTACTGGCCGGATCCAGTCATCTCCGACGCGAGCTGGGAAAAGACCCTGATGACGTCTATCGACACCGCGGGCAGAATCGAGCAGGCCGCGAAAGCAACGAGGCCCAGCATGAGTGCGTACTCCAC
>CAVVNE010000062.1:0-8284 GCA_963749245.1 Bryobacterales bacterium | reverse complement strand
AACGAAACTCGGAATGCGCTTTGGATCGGCGAGCGTAAAATGCTGGCCGCCTCCGCCGAGGGAAATCATGACTTTCCTGCCCTGGCTTTTCAAATAGGCGATGTCGGCCTTGAACGCTTCGGTCTCCAGGCCGGCGGGGGTATGGAACTGCATGGTTCCTTCCGGGGCATTCTTATCGGGGGTCGCGAAGGCGACAATGATCACGTCCCACTGCGGCGAGACGTCGCGGAGAGGAAAGGTGGATCCTGCCGCTCCGTAGCCGGCCCAGTAACCGATCAACCGATGGCCATTCGGCGGGCCGCTCCTCGGAACAGGCGCGACTGTCGGCTTCGACGTCGAGGAACCGCGGCCGGCCCGTCCACCGCGCACCGCGCATGGCGCCGCAGGTTCCGGAAGGGCCTGCGGGTCGGGAAAGCTGTACGTGCCGCCGAGGCCGCCCGTGTACCAAGGAAGCAACGCGACGTTTTGCAGGTGATACGACGCGCCCGCGACAAAGGCTTTCGATGCGGGAATGTTGTTCTTCGGATTCGTGTTGGTTGGTTCTAAAAGGAAGTAAGTGGTAGCGACGCCCGTACCACCGCAACTGCCTTGATCGCCCGGACGCTGGGCGGCGGGCCGCGCCCACGCGGGAAAAGCATTCCCAGGAACCTTGGCGTTTCGGCCGCCGTGGATCAAAGGATCGTGCAGAGGATCGTTCAGGAACTCCGCAAGCTGCTGCGTGAGCGGTTGCACATCATCGTCGTCGACCACGTCCGGGGCGGCTTTGAGATAAGACCCGAGCACAAACGAGTTTCCAGTCGCTTCGTCGACGCCGTGCGTGCCCCAGGAACAGCAGACAGTGGCATCTCCGAGTGCGTAATAAGCGGTGTTACGCGTCACGGCGATGATTAGCTTGCCCTCCTGCCTGGGAAGTCTGAAGGAAGAGTTCCTTTTGCAGAAACTCGATATCGACGATGGCGAAGGATCTGCCGGATTTCTTCGACGTGAGGATGTAGCCGTAGCCCACCGGGACCGTGATTTCGACGGCCTTGACGTCCGGTTTGCCGAGCAGCGTATGCCACCCGCCAGCCTTGGGAAAAGTCGTGCGAAGCATCGCGTCGGCATACTGCGTGGTTCCGCCATTCGGGAAGGCGAAGTTCGAGAACACGGGCGAGTGGAGGACGGGCATCTCGTCCGGACTCGCGTCCATCAAGAATGGCTTGCCGGCCACCTTCTTCGCTTCAAAGGAAAGCGTGACCGGAACGAGAACGGTCGGGATGATCGTCGTGCCTCCCAGCGCGGGATCGCGGCCCACGAGAATATACTTCGCCTGGCCGACGGAATGCTCGAACGTGGGAACGGTTCCTTGAGCGCACACCAAAGGCAGCGGCAGGGCGAGGAGAAGGAGCGAATAGACGGAATTGATTTGCATAGACGTCACGGCGAACATTCATTCTCGCGCAGTTTGGGTCAGCCATAATCTAATTTGTGATGCTTGAAAGCAAGTGGTGGCGTGCCGCAACGGCGCTGATTCTGTTCGGCGTCTCGTTCGGCTACGTGGAGGCGTCGGTGGTGGTTTATCTGCGCGCCGTGTACGATCCCATCCGGCTAAGGCTCCATCCCGATCGACCCCCGGGCGAACTCTTTCCCCTCATTCGCGTAGACCAACTGCGCAGAACTGCGCCGGAAAAATCGTGGCTCCTGGACGTGGAAGTCGCGCGCGAAGCGGCCACCATCATTATGCTGGCGTCTGTGGCTGCGGCTGCCGGCGGCCGGTCCTTGTGGCTGCCGTCGTTCGCGATTGCGTTCGGAACCTGGGATCTGTTTTTTTACGTGTTTCTGAAAATGCTGCTTCACTGGCCTGCGTCGATCATGACCTGGGACATCCTGTTTCTAATCCCCGTGCCCTGGGCGGCGCCGGTGCTCGCGCCGATGATCGTGTCGATGACAATCATTGCCGCCGGAATCCTGGCTCTCTCGCGGCCGATCCGAATGCGGCCGGCGCACTGGTTCGTGATGACGTTCGGCGGAGTCCTGATTTTGATGTCGTTTATGTGGGACTACCGGAACCTGATGGCGGGCGGCCTTCCCCGGCCTTTTGCCTGGTGGTTGTTCGGCACAGGCGAACTGGTGGGCCTGATGGCATTCCTCCACGCGTTCCGGCTGCCGAAGACGCTGACGCGAGCCTGGCTTCACGATGAAATGGATCTGTAGCCTCTTCAGCGCCAAATCGGATTCGTGAAAGCACCATCGCCGGCTACATCCCACACCGCCAACCTCGCCCATTTCCAATTCTTCGTTTGTGCGGTCCAGTTGAATGTCGCGCGGCGCAACTCTCGGGTTTCTTGCAGAGGAATTATTTCATGGTGCGTCGTCGAACCATCACCCCAGACGATCTCAGCCATTCGCAACGGAAAGGTGTAATCCACGGTAACTGTGGCCGTAACCACTTCCCCCGCGCCGCTCAGTTTCGCGTCGGGGATCAGCACCTCGCCGGTGCTGATGAAGAAATCGCCCTTCGCGACGGCGTCCAGCAATTGGCCGTAATGCTCGTAGGAGGGAAGCGACGGAAGACGTACGTAATTGATGTTGAGATGGCCGTACAGCTCGTGGGTCGAATCCAACTGGAATACATCCACTTCGCCGATCATCTCTTTTCGCAGCCCCAGATTGTTCATGTCGTCCACCGTTTTGAACGCTCTCTCGCCAAGCCGCGGCGAAGACAGGTCCGAAGGCATCGCCTTCCAGCCCGACCCGATGTATCTGGGATCGCGAAAATAAGCCGTATCGCGAATGGCATCGGGATAGCCCGTGGAACCTTTTGTGCGCGGGTGCGTCTGGTAGACGTATCCACCTTCCTTCCCCACCATCTCCCAGACCTCCTGCGGATTGCTCACACGGTAGACAGTGCCATATTTAGGATCGGTGCTCATGAAGGGCTGATCGGGTTTCCGGTCCATAAACCAATACACCGGTTTTGGGAACACCAATGCCCAATGGCCTCCTAAAAACACGTTGGCCTCTTCCGCTGGAATCAATAAGAAGTCTTTCCCCGATTGTGCTTTTGTGGCACGGAAGTAATCGCGTAATTCGTCCAATCGTGCTTGTCCTGCGTCCCGGGGATGCCCGTCGCCATGAAAATCCATAATCATCGCTGCATCGATTCCAGCGGCTTTCATCGCCGGTTTGAACGGCGGCTCCCAATCGAATCCGCGTTCTCTGGCTTGCATGGTGTAAGCGAGATGCCAATGCGGTTCGAACGTCACATAGCCCGGCAGCTTCAGAAAACGATCGGCATGCGTGTATCGGAGCACTCCGTCGAGCGTCGCTCGGGCCGGAGCGTCATTGACCACGATGAACATTCGCATCTGCTGTTCGGTACCCGGCGGCGCATTCATCCATGGGTAATAAGGTGAGTCGTCGTCGGGCCATTGACGGATGCCCATCGAGATATTGCCTCGCCACGCGTTGTACCAGACGTAGCCCATGTTCGTCGTGTAATCCCGGGCGAACATGTATTGGTGCGGCGCAGGAAACACCGCGACGGACCCACCTGCCGATCTCGCGGCAGCCGCGCGATAGCGGACTGCGGCCGGATGACGCTCCGACCCATACGGCGGCGCGATGGTCTGGAACTTTCCCTGCGTATCGAAGTAGCTGACTTCCGAGTTCATCGTGCCGCCAGTCGTCAGATCCGGCGCGGCACTCATCCGCAGACCGGCGTCGTAAAAGTAGGCGACATCCTGCTCCCCGGTCTTCATCGCCGCCTGCTGTTCAATCAATCTGCTGCCCGGGTAAAAGATGTACCGGATTTCGCCCGTGAAGATGCCCAGCCGCATTCCATCGAAGGCGATCTCCACTCGCTCTCCCAAGCTGGTCGCCTTTGCTGTCGTCGGATGAAACTCGCCCAGGAAACTCCGCGTCCCTTCCGGCGCGGCGGGGGGAAAATCGAAGAACGCGTCCCATCCCCCGCGCCGTTTCCCGGTTTCCGCGCGGTAGAAAGGCCGACCGCCCGACAGGATGGTTTTCCCGTCAACTCCGACGGATGCAATCAGCGGCTTGCGCGTGTCGAGTGCGAATTGAGCGGTCCATGTGCGTCCCCGCTCATCCGGCCATTCCACTTCCAGTAAACCGGTGACGCTGCGCACCCGAACAGGTCCTGGCCGCACGCCCGAGATATCGACGGTCATGTTTTGCGCGAACGAGAGCGAAACACCGATCGTCAGACCGAGAACGAAACTGGATCGCATGGCGTCGAGGCTTAGCTTATGCGGTGTTCTTGCCGGATGTCAACAGAGGGCTGCATTCGCACTGCGCGGTCAGGGCATGTTCACGGTAGACACGGTCCCGTCCCTCAGCCGGACTGTACCGATCCGCGTGCCATTCGCGAAATACTGGTAGATCTCGACCAGATGGCCGTCGTCATCGGTTGTGATTCGTCCGGCGGGTGAGCCAAGTTTCAGCAGCGTTTCGCGACTCATTCCCGCTGTCACCGTTTTCAAATCGTCAACGCTCATCTCCCGCGTCGGAGCGGGAGCAGACGCTGCTTGAACAGCCGGGGGGGCCGGAATTCGTGCTGGCGAGCCCACGCTGTGGGTCGCGCGCAGAGCAGCCGCGGGCAACCTGGCGCTGACGCGCTGCTTCTCACGCTGCATCGCGTCGTATTGCTCACGGTATTTCGCCACCTCCGGATCGCCGGGCGCCAGTCTCACCGCGCGATCTAAGGCGTTCTTCGCCAAAGGATCGGGATCAAACGGAAGCTTCCGTGAATAGTACAGGACGGCGCCTTGCCACAAGAGCATGTACCCGGCTTTGGCCACCAAATAAGGATTTTGCGAAGTGGTCAGAATTTCCCGCGCCTGCTTTGCGAGCGCGGACTCCACCAGCGCCGGGTCGGATCTCATGGGGTATCCGTTTTTATTGACCATCGTGACTCCCATGATTGCCAGCGCATACTCATCACCGAGCCGCGCCGCTATTTCCTTGCTGGCGGGCTCCAGGGTCAGAGCTCGCTCCAGAAGGCTGATCGTGTATGCCTTGTCGTCCGTCTTGAAGAAATATGCCGCGTTGACCAGCGCAGCCGCCTTCACCCCCGGCTTCGCCACCTGTGCCCGCCAGGCCTCGCTGGCAAGCTTGAAGCCGCGCGGATCAGCCAGAGCGTGACCAGCGGCATCAATCGTCGCGGCGGGACTTCCCGCCAGTTGATCCTCGGGCGTGTTCTCGATCAACCACAGGATGTGACGGCGTCGCGCCGGGATTGCAACCGCTGGGTCCAACTGGGCGAGGAAGTAATAATCGAGCAGCGCGCTCCGGCCGGCCCTGTCATTCGGATTGCTTCCCAGGGCCGTTTCCAGCTTCTGGACCTCCGAAGAAGATAGTTGAGGCCGGTGTGTCTGGCCCCCAGCCTGAGTCGCGAGCAATGTTAGAGCAACCGTTCCGAGCAGGGTCGAAGGCGACAACATTTCTCCCTCCAGATCACAATATCGTCAGCGGCGAAGCGCTGGGCCATAGGGCAGAACTCTTAGCGATGTAGAATCTCCAATTTCAAATTGCCACCCGAAGTCCGAAAGAGTAACATAATGGAACGTCCGCGATGACGCTCCTATGAGATCCAGACGTTATTTTTCTGTGTTTATTCCACTCGCAGCGCTGTCCTTGACCGTTGTTTTGCCGGCGTTCGCCGCGCAGGACCATGTGAAGACCGCCTCGGGAATCCTCGAAGGCACTGGCCCCCAAGCATCCGGCGTCCGCGAGTTCAAAGGTGTTCCCTTCGCTCAGCCACCCGTTGGGAACCTGCGTTGGACCGCGCCTCAGCCTGTCGCCGCTTGGAAGGGTGTCCGGCAGGCGAAAGAGTTCGGCCCACGCTGTATGCAACAACCAATATTCGGAGATATGGGCTTCCGCTCCAATGGCATGAGCGAGGATTGCTTGTACCTGAACATCTGGACACCTGCGAAATCGGGCAATGAAAAGCTTCCCGTGATGGTTTATTTCTTTGGCGGCGGCTTCCGGGCCGGCGACGGATCTGAGCCTCGATACGACGGCGAGAGCATGGCCACCAAGGGAATTGTGGCGGTCACTGTGAACTACCGGCTGGGCGTTTTTGGATTCCTCGCTCATCCGGAGCTGACGAAAGAATCGCCCCACCGCGCTTCCGGCAACTATGCGCTTTTGGATCAGAACGCGGCTCTCCAGTGGGTGCATCGGAACATTGCCGCATTCGGCGGCGATCCAGGTAAAGTCACAATTGCAGGCGAATCGGCGGGATCGATCGCAGTCAGCGCTCAAATGGCGTCGCCGTTATCCAAGGATCTGATCGCGGGGGCGATCGGAGAGAGCGGATCCATTCTCGGAACGCTCGCGCCGGTTCCACTGGCCGCAGGCGAGGAAGAAGGTGTGAAATTCGCCGCTGTTATGGGCAAGTCGGACGTTGCCTCTCTTCGCGCGTTTGGCGCCGGCGAGATTCTTGAGGCCGCGGGCAAACGCGGAGCGCCCCGTTTCAGTCCCGTAATCGATGGTTACTTTTTCCCCGAGTGGCCGGCTGCGATCTTCGCGGCGGGGAAACAAGCCCACGTTCCTCTGCTGGCGGGCTGGAACTCCGAGGAGATGAATGCCCGTTCTGTGCTGAGACAGGATGATCCAACCCCGGAGAACCTGGAGAAAGCCATCCATCGCTTGTATGGCGCGCACGGCGCCGAGGTGGCGAAAGAATACAGTGCCGCGAACAACGACGAGGCTCGCGACCTGGCGACCGAACTGGCGAGTGCAATATTCATTGCCTACAGCACCTGGAAATGGATCGATCTTTCAGGTAAGACCGGCGGAAAGCCTGCTTACCGGTACTATTATTCGCGGCCCCGCCCAGCCATGAAGCCGGAGATGGGAAACGTGACGGCAGGACTTGCCGGAGGAGTCGTCAGGGCGCAAGGGGCGGCTCCCGCGGCCCGGCCAACACCTCGCGGTGCGGTGCATTCCGCCGAGATCGAGTATGCTCTCGGGAATCTGGAGAGCAACAAAGTGTACGTGTGGTCTCCGGAGGATTACAAGGTTTCGGCTTTAATGGAGCAATATTTCGCCAACTTCATTAAGACCGGAAATCCAAACGGCCCCGACCTTTCGAAATGGCCGGCCTCGAACAGCGGCGATTCGGTTCAGTTCCTGCATATTGACGTCAATACTCGTGCTGAGACAGCGCAGCATGAAGGTCGATATCAAGTGCTGGACCGCCTTGCCGCACAACCCTGACACCGCCGCGGCCATCATGCACGTTTACGCCAGAGCTTTTCCGTACAGCACCAGCAACCGGCTCCACGCCTTCTCCGCCTGCGGCTCGTTGTAGACCCGAGAATCCGGAGGGCACCAGCCGTGCGCGGAGTCAGCGTACACCTCGATTTCCGCGGGCAGGTTCGCTTTGCTGAACGTTTCCTTCAGAACGTTCTTGTCATTGGGAGACCGCGCATCATCATTGGCCGCAATCGCGATGAGGAACTGCGCCTTGCTCTTCGCGGCTTGGAGATGCGGACTGTTCGGCGAAGTTGTCACGAGTCCGCCGCCATGGAAGGAGGCGACCGCGCCGACGCGATCCGGCACGGCGGCCGCGGTACGAAACGCCATTGGACCGCCCATACAGTACCCCTGCGTGCCGATCTTCCGATTCTTGCTGACCGACGGCTGCCGGTCCAGCCACGCGATGAACGCCTTCGCATCCGTCATGTGCGTCGTTTCGTTCAGGCCCTGCGCGAGCGGCATCACCTGCTGTATCGGGGTTGCTGCGCCGGCGTCCGCGGTCGGAGCTTTCTTGACGCGGTAAAACGGATTCACCACCAGTACTGAATAGCCCGATTCGGCGAGACGCTTGCCCATCTGCCGGAACGCCGGACGCAGTCCGAAGATGTCCGGCCACACCAGAACGCCGGCCGCGGCGCCGCTCGACGGATGTACGAAGTAGCAATCCGCCGCACCGTCCGGCGTCGTCACATTCACATCCGATTCCGTTACCGCCGCTGCGTTGGCGACTTGCGGCAGCATCATGGCCACGCCTGCTCCCAGCACCATGCCGAATTGCTTCCGCGTCACTAAACCGAGCGACTCGAACTTCTCCCGGTCTTCCTCAAAATGATCCTGATTGCACATATTTCGCTCCTCAACTTGGTTGCGCGACAGACGCTCGCGTACTGGATAGTTTATATCCGCGCGGCCTCCGGTGGGCAGCTTAGTTCTTTGGAACCGCGACCTTCGGGAGCGGTATTCAGTGCGACTTATCCGAGGCCGATCCGGCGCAACAGCCGGTCGAATCGCACATCGT
>CAVVNE010000061.1:0-17636 GCA_963749245.1 Bryobacterales bacterium | reverse complement strand
ACAGCGCCAATCCGCATCGGCTCTTCGCCATCGTCGGGATGGCGCTTGGTGTGTTTGCAATCGTCTTTCTCGGGACAACGCCCAACCTCATCGCAGCTCTTGGCCGCCCGGTGCTCTTCAGGACCTTCGCTGTGATCATGGCTATCGCAGCGATCGCAGCGATGGTCGCGTTCCCAACGACGACGGCGCGCAGCGACGAGGACATCATAGAAGAAGTCTCCCATCTGCGCCCCGCGGTGTGGTTCGGGGTCGCAGGCATCAGTTGCATGGCGCTGACGCAGGCGATGATGTTCAGCTTCCTCGTCGAGCGGATCGGAATCGATCGCGGCTTTGGCGCGGGAGGCTGTCACGGGCGTCTTGATCGCGCTGGGCTTCGTTAACCTATTTCCTGCGCCGCTTGCCGCGTTTCTCGAAAAGCGCGTTTCGCCGCACGCGGTCCTGCTGGTCGGCCCGATTGTACAGGCCCTGATCGCGCTCGCCATTTCCTTTGGCGGCAGCTTTCCGGCCTACGCCGCGCCCGCCGTCTTCTTCTTCGCCGCAGTGATGATTTTTACCCACACCTTCGCCTTCGGCGTGCTCTCGAAGCTCGACCCGACCGCCCGGGCTCTGGCCGGCACGCCGGCGATGCTCATGATCGGAGCGGCGGTGGGCCCAATCCTCGGAGGTACGCTGGTACAGAGTTTCGGCTACGGAAGCCTCTAGGGGTTGCTGCCGTCATTGTCGCGGCGATTGCAGTTTTACTCTTCTCGAAGGTGCATGCGCCACACGCCCCTATCCTCAACATGCCACACGAACCAAAGGGGGCCTGATCGATGAGCGAGGACCCATCATTTCCAACGATCCGTCGGATCGTCACTGGGCATAGCGCTGACGGCCAGGCGATAATCGCTTCGGACGGCCCGCTGCCGACCGTCGGTCGGACTTCTCCGCATTGCCGGGAACAGTCTTCCATGAAGTGTGGAGCACGGAGGGCAGTCCAGCGCCGGTTGGAAACGGACCCGATCCATCGACGGGCCCGATCAAATTGCCGCCCCCGATGCACGGGACGCGGATCCGTTTCGTCGACATTCCGCCGGATACCGTGGACTTCGTCAATCGGGGCGCCGAGCGGATGAACGCAGCTTTCACAGAGATCGGCGATGCACACGCCTCGACCGTCAAGGCCGACTCCCCGCATCCCCTGATGCATCGCACCGAGTCGCTCGACTCAACGGCACCGCTATCTCGGGTGAAACGACGCTGATTCTGGACAAGGGCGAGACCGAGCTCGCTGCGGGAGGGGCATGTCGCTCATCCGAAAGGGGCACGAGCCATGCCTGGGGCAAACGCGGTCCGGTACGCTCCGCCGCACGCTATCTACGCCCTCGTCGACGGCCGGTTGAAGCTCAGCAATTCCAGGCCCAGGGAGGCCTCGACGAGGTTCGCCACCTACCATCAGACGGCGTCGACCTGACGGGCGACGTGTACCGTTGTCTCCAGCCCACCAACGCCCGCGCCGTCGACGCCTCGGCGATCTCCCCGAGCCTGCTTAGCGCGCTTCAGAACTGGCGCGAGGTGGAAGCGCCACTGAAGCGTCTATCCGAGGACCTCGATAACAACCATTCGGCGCTCGGCCTCGTCTTCGAACCGCGGCTGTGCCTGGCGCCGCTGCCTCGCGCCCCGCAGTGGTGTGACGGATCGGCCTTCTTGAATCACGGGCGCCTGATGGAACGGGCGTTCAACACCCCGTTCGATCCACAGGACTTCCAGACGATCCCGGTCATGTACCAGGGCGCAAGCGACGACTTTCTGGGACCTTGTGCCGACACCCCGTTCGTAAGCGAGGTGGACGGGATCGAACTTCGAGGGCGAGTTCGGAGTGATCGTCGACGAGGTTCCGATGGGGACGTCTGCGCAAGCCGCGGCGAATTGTATCCGCCTCGTCGTTCAGATCAATGACTGGAGCCTGCGCGCGATCGGCGCCTACGAAATGCCGCGCGGCTCTCACGTTGTACGAAATCGTGAGACTGCTCTTTAGTTTCTTCGAGACCGGTAACTTCGCTGGGGTCAAGCGGCGCGTAGGAGCGGCGGCTTGGGGCGGAACGCCGAAGGGACGGGGAGATCAGGCTTTCGAAACTCGGCTAAAATACGCAAAGATTCATACAGTCTGTCCATTGCGACGAAGCGTGGTAGAGGTATCCCGTGCTTGGTTTCGCGGCGTTGTAGAGAGAGAATCGGACTGAGAAAGGAAGATCCCCCAATGAGCGGAGACCCCTACGTAAGGCGGCTGACGAAATTTTGCGCGATAAAGCTGAGGCATCGACAATTTCTAATTTCAATCAAAGTCGCGAAATATAGTACCCTTTTATTTAAGTCGGCAGTGGATTTTCTGGGGCATTGAATAGGATATTGGAAGTAGAACCTGTATTACGTTACTAACATTTTCATTAGTGATGCTCGCGACCGTGGAAAGGGACGGCGAAAACATTCGCGCGCTAGCGCGTATCGCCGAGATTCACGAACATCGACTCAGCGACCTCGAAGGCGGCGAGCGGAAAAACTAACCCTCCACTCCGTCGTCGTTCCACTCGTGCCCGCACGCATCGCAACTCCAGTGGTATTCCCGCGTTGTCTCCGCGACCTCGTGAAACACAATCTCCTCGGAGCGGCATTTCGGGCATTTGTAGGTGCGTTCCTGATCCCAATCCGCCGGAACCTTCGGCTTGAAACGGGTAAACAACTGGCGCAGCGCCTCGGAGGCGCTGGCGAAGTCGTCCTCCCGGACCATAAGATCGATCCCATCGGTGAAATCCAGCATGCTGGGACTCGGCGCGTTCTCCTTGCCCCAGAAACAGGGGATGCCGAAGTGGCGCAGATGCTCCGCGACAGTTGATGCGTCCGAGGCATCGAAGTAGACGCCAGCCTCCGTTAGATCGCTCGGATCGACTGGCGGGGACGCTTCCGGCCTCTCGCTCCGATCTGTTCGCAAAGGAATCTTCAGCCCCCTCTGCGCGATCTCATCCTTTAACAGCGGCCTGGCGATGTCAGTAAGATCGTACGCCTCCTTGGCAACTGCCTCCAATTCGCCCTCGTTCATCCGCGAATAGAGCTCTTTGAGCCTGCGGAATTCTTCCAGGCTATCCATGTTTTTGGAATGATACTACGAATCGAAAAGGAGACTACTCGCCCGGCGCGCCCGGCATCACGATCAGTGAGAAGTGCGCCAGCACTTTTCCTAAAAAGCTGTCGCGCTCCGACAGGCTGACCCAGTCCACTTTCTGCGGATCGTCCTCATCGGAGAAGAAGCCAATCCCTCCGCGATGGAGTCTCTTATCGCTCCAGGAACTGATCACCTGGCCGTTAAGATACGTAATGAAGCGGTCGTCCTGCACGCTCACGCGTACTTTGTAGTTGCCGCCCCGCTCCAGCGTCACCGGAATCGGAAGCTGCACCCGGTCCCACTCGCGGCCGTTCATCATGACATACCGCACCAGTCCCGCGTTCGGCAGCGGGCCCGGCTTCGTCATCATGATTTTGGTCGCGTAATAATTTTTCGCGTCGCTCGCGCGGAACGCCCAGCTCAGGCTCTTCTTTTCCAGCTCGCCTTTGAACTCCATCTGGTAGTTTTGCAGCGCAACGGATCGATTCCAGATCCGCAGGCTACCCGGCCGCACAATCTGCGGCGACCCCGCCGGTAAGGAGAAACCCTTCGGATCGTCCACCTTAGGGATGTTCCGCATTGCCACCGTGGTCCAATCCCTGAGCCCCTTGGTGAAATCGTCGTGCAAGGTGATCGGCGCCCTCGAACGGACCATGTCCGATACCGCGTCCCCCGCCCGCTCCAGCATCCCCTTCTTCACGCCCGAGTCCAGCGACGGAACGGGAGGATAAGCCGGTCCGGAGGGTCCGGGTAGCATAAACGCCGCCACCAGCAGCGCCCCGACCGTTAGAAATGCAAAAATCGAAGCGGTCTGTCCGGGCGTGGAAGAGGACTTGCCCGGATTCTTCCTCTTCGTTTTCGCGACAGACCAGGGTTCCTGATCGTCCTCTTCGCGCAATGCCTGCGCCGAGGCAAGGCGCGCCTCTTTTCGATGCTCGGTGGAACAGTATTGCTGGTCCACCATCGCACGAAAGAACCCGATCTTTTTACCGCATAGAAAGCAGAGCATGCGCCTATTTATACAACCACGATTCTAACAGTTACCTCCCGGATTTGAGCAGTCCTAGGTAAAGATCGCCTAAGGCCATGCAACCTAAGTTCTATCGATTCTAAGGTGTAACATCGAGGTAAAGTCATAAATGGCGGAATACGAAGGCCCCGATAATGGCAGCGAAGAGCCGATCCGCATCCCAATTGAGGATGTGTTGGACCTCCATTCCGTTTCACCTCGGGACATTAGATTGGTCGTTGAGGAATACCTAGCCGAAGCGCATCGTCTCAGTTTTCAGGCCGTCCGCATCATTCACGGCCGCGGTATCGGGGTTCAGCGGGAAATGGTCAGAAAAATCCTAGACCGCACTCCATTCGTCGCCTCCTTCGGCGACGCCCCCGCCGAAGCCGGAGGCTGGGGCGCAACGATTGTTACCTTTATCTCCCGTGATGTGGCGTAAGCCTTGGTAACACCTTTGTTTCGGCCAGACATGTGGCGCACGCACCCTCAAAAACAGCAGAGCCTGCGAAAAATTGGGGACTGCCTACTCTGTCCCAAGGCGCCCATGTCGCTCGGCAAGAACGCACTTCCTTCGCCGCCGCGTGGACAGAGCGGGCTGTCCCCGATTTTTCGCCCCATCCACTCAGCCGGGTGTTTTCATATCTATCGTTATGCGGAACGCGATGGCAACACTCGTGCGTGCGCTGCATTCTTCAGGGGGCTTTCAGCCATCACCGAACCGACCGGCTTCAGCCGGCGGTCCGCGCTTGCACCCTGCTACAATCGGACCTTTGTGTTTCGCAAGGTCCTCATCGCTAATCGCGGCGAAATCGCCGTCCGCCTGATCCGCGGGCTCCGCGAACTGGACATTGCCACTGTCGCCGTCTATTCCGATGCCGACCGCGCCTCGCTCGCCGTCCGCATGGCCGGGGAAGCAGTCCATCTTGGCCCTGCGCCTTCTTCGGAGAGCTATCTGCAGATCGATAAAATCATCGACGCCGCGCTACGCACTGGGGCGGAGGCGATCCACCCTGGTTACGGATTCCTCAGCGAAAATGCCGAATTCGCCGAAGCCGCGACAAAAGCAGGCCTGGTTTTTATCGGGCCTCCAGCGGAGGCCATTAAGAAAATGTCCTCGAAGACTGCTGCGCGTCAATTTGCGATCGCCGCCGGCGCGCCCGTGGTCCCCGGCACCGAGACCGCCATTAAATCGATGGATCAGGCCCGTGCGACCGCCCAGTCTCTCGGCTATCCGGTGCTCATCAAGGCCGCGACCGGAGGCGGCGGAAAAGGCATGCGCCGCGTCGATCGCCGGGAAGATCTCGAATCCGCCATCCGCGACGCCTCCAGCGAAGCCGCCCGCTCGTTTCACAACGACGAAGTTTATCTCGAAAAACTCGTCGTCGAGCCCCGTCACATCGAAATTCAGGTGCTCGGCGACCATCACGGCCACATGATTCATTTGGGCGAGCGCGAATGTTCCATCCAGCGCCGTCATCAGAAGGTGATCGAGGAGTGCCCTTCTCCATTGATGGCGCGCGATCCAGGTCTACGCGACCGCATGGGCGCGGCCGCGGTCAAAGTGGCGCGGGCCGCCGGTTACGCCAACGCCGGCACCATCGAGTTCCTGGTCGATCGCGACCGCAATTTCTATTTCCTCGAGATGAACACCCGTCTGCAGGTTGAACATCCGGTGACCGAACTCGTCATCGGACTCGATCTGGTCGCCTGGCAACTGAAAATCGCCGCCGGCGAAGCGTTGACTATCCAGCAGGGTGATGTGCAATGGAACGGCTCCGCCATCGAATGCCGGGTCTACGCCGAGGACCCGGAAAATAACTTCCTGCCTTTCCCCGGCAAAATTACCTATCTGTCGGAGCCTTCCGGCCCTGGCATCCGCGTCGATTCTGGCGTCTACCTGGGCTGGAACGTCCCTTTCGATTACGATCCGCTGCTGGCTAAGCTGATCGCCTGGGCTCCGGACCGCGATGCGGCCATCGGTCGCATGAAGCGCGCGCTGTCGGAGTACAAAGTGGGTGGAATTCGGACGAATTTAGCGTTTTTTGACGATATTTTGCGTGATCCGGCGTTTGTGAGCGGCGCGCTGTCCACCGCCTTCCTCGACGATTTCTTCTCCCGCCGCCGCGCGCACAACTCAGCCGCGGAACCGCGCACGTCAGCAAGCGGACAGGCGGTAGAAATGGAAGCCGTAGCCGCGCTCGTCGCGGCGCTCACGAAACCAAAACCCTCCGCCCACGCCGCGATCCCTCGTCAGCAAGTGGAAATGGCAATGAAAGTGGACGTCATCGTCAACGGCCACGAAGGAACGCTGCTCTTCGGAGCATCGCGCTTCGAATACAAAGGCGTCGCGCGCGATTATTCCATCGCGCCTTCAGGTCCCGGAGTTTTTTCGATCCTGATCGACGGGCGCAGCTATCAGGCAACCGTGCTCGCGCCGGGAACGATCGAGGTGAACGGCCGGATTTTCTCCGTCGAACTTTTCGACCCCCGCGAACTGCGCGCCCGTTCAAGCTCCGGCGCATCGCACGGCCGCCAGAACATTGTCGCGCCGATGCCCGGCAAAGTCGTTCGCTTGCTGACCGCGGTGGGCGATACGGTCGAACCGGGCCAAGGCCTGATTGTCGTCGAAGCGATGAAGATGCAAAATGAAATGAAGTCGACCAGGGCCGGCATCGTGGTCGAGATCAAAACCTCGGGCGGCGCGACCGTAGCCGCGGGCGAGATACTGGTAGTCATCGAGTAAACCTATGCTCTCAACGGAAAAGTTAGTGGCCTTCGTCAGCACGACGAACGCGGATCGCGCGCGCGCCTTCTATCGCGACAAGCTGGGACTTCGGCTGGTTTCGGAAGATAACTTCGCGCTGGTGTTCGAAAGCGGAGGCGCGCCGCTTCGCGTTTCGCTGGCGCAGGAGGTGAAGCCGGCGCAATACACCGTGCTCGGATGGGACGTGAAGGACCTTCACGCGGCCGTTCTGGATCTCAAAAAGGCAGGCATCGCCTGCGAGATCTTCGGCTTCTTCAAGCAGGACGAACTCGGCATCTGGACCGCGCCCAACGGAGACCAGGTGGCCTGGTTCAAGGACCCCGACGGCAACATCCTTTCCGTATCGCACCATGCCTGACGCAAATTGCAAGATCTGCGGCGGCACAGGCTGGAAGATCGTCGAGCGCGCGGGGCTTTCGGGCGCGGAGCGGTGCGAGTGCTCGTATGCGGCGCGAAATCTGGCGATCAAGGAAAACTCGCGCATTCCCCTGAAGTTATCAGGCAGGCGTCGCTCGACAATTTCATCGTGCCGCAAGATAATCCCGTGGCGCGAGCAGCGGCCCTCGGCACAGTGCTAATGCACGTGCGGAGTTTTGTGCGCGAATATCCGGCCAGTGGATCCGCCCGGGGCTGCTGCTGATCGGCGAGCCGGGTACCGGCAAAACGCATCTTGCCGTCGCGGCGATGCGCGCGCTTCTCGAAAAAGGGCATGAAGGCGTGTTCTTCGATTATCAGAACCTGCTCGACCACATTCGCAAAGGCTACGATCGCAACCTCAGGCGCCAGCGATCGCGAGGCGTACCGCGCCGCGCTTGACGCCCCCGTGCTGCTACTCGACGATTTGGGCGCGCATCGCATGACCGATTGGGTCGAGGACACCGTGACATCGATCATCACGGATCGGTGTAACAACCGTAAGACGCTTATTGCCACCACCAACCTGACCGACCCGGACATCACCGGTTCGACAATCGAGTACACCGATGCCGGTGGCGTGAAAGTGGGCCGGCGAACACTGGCCGAAGTTATTGGACCACGGGCGCGGTCGCGATTGTTCGAGATGTGTCGGGTGGTATGGATGCGGGGGGTCGAAGATTACCGCGTCAAGCGCGGCAGATAGAGGGCGCTGGAGCCCCATGCGTCAGAGTCTTTGTGAAAACTCCCGTGCTGACCGCTCCCGGTGGTCGCGGCTCTTCTATTCCCAACGCCCGAAATAGAAGCCGCGACTTTCAGGAGCGGTCCAAGCCGACTTTCACACAGACTCTGACGCATGGGGCCCCAGAACATCGTTATCATCGGCGGCGCCACGGGCCGTCGGTCGCGAGGCAATCAGCGGCCTCATGTGCCATCGCCGCCTCGATCTCGGCTTCCAATTGCTCCATCTGAATCGGCTTGGTGACGTACCCGTCTGCGCCGGCGGCGACGAATCGTTCCCGGTCGCCCTGCATGGCGTGCGCAGTCAGCATAACGATCGGGGTATGAATCCGCCGCTGCGCGTCGTGCCTGCGGATAAACCCAGTGGCCTCGATTCCGTCCATTTCAGGCATCTGGACGTCCATCAGAATTACGTCGAAGCTCTGCTGTGCGGCCCTTTCCACCGCCGCGGCGCCCGTTTCGGCCAACTCCACGGTGTGCCCTCTGCGCTCCAGCAGCGTCTTCACCACACGCTGGTTCACCAGATTGTCCTCCGCCACCAGAATTCTGAGGCGTCCGGACGAAGCGACGCCCACGGCGCGCGCGAGCTTCACCAGACCGGGCCCGGAATCGGCCTCGACCGCCACGCCGACCTTGGCAGTGAACCAGAACGTGCTGCCTTGGCCCGGGACGCTGGACAGTCCGATCCGGCCGCCCATCAACGCCACCAGCCGCTTGGAGATGGTGAGGCCCAATCCGATGCCGCCGTAATTTCGCGTGGTCGATCCGTCGGCTTGGCGAAACGGTTCGAAGATCACCCTCTGCTGGGCCGGCGTCAGCCCGATGCCGGAATCGGCGACCGTGAATCTAAGAACCGCGTCGCGGCCTTCCATGCCTTCTAGCGACGCGCGAATATCCACGAAGCCTGCGCTGGTGAACTTGAGCGCGTTGCTCGCCAGATTCAGCAGCACCTGACGCAGCCGCACCGGATCGCCGGCCACCATCGGAGGCACGTTATCGTACGTCGAACGCCGCAGCTCCACGCCTTTTCGCTGCGCCACCACTTCCAGCGGACGGGACGTTTCCTCAATCAGCGCGGCGATCGAAATCGGCACCGGATCGAGCGTCAGCCGTCCCGCTTCAATCTTCGAGAAGTCCAGAATATCGCCCAGGATTTGCAGCAGGGAGGTGGCGGAATCGCGCGCCGTTTCCAGAAAATCGCGCTGATCCACGGACAGAGGCGTTTCGGCCAGCACATCCAGCATGCCCATGAAACCGTTCATGGGGGTGCGGATCTCGTGGCTCATGTTGGCGAGAAATTCGCTCTTCAACCGGTTCGCTTCCTCCGCCCGCTCCTTGGCTTCGGCGAGTTCGGCGGTCCGGAAACGAACGCGCGTCTCCAGGTCGGCGAGCACGTTGGCCAGTTCCTCGTTCAAACGCCCTCGATCGGACAGCGCGGCTTGCAGTTGGCGGTAGGATTCGGACACGCGCGCGGCCATCCGGTCGACATCCTGCATCAGGTGCGCGATTTCGAGCGGAGCGTCGGCCGGAAGCTCGGCGGGCTCGAGTGCGCCGCCGTCCATCACCGCGCGGCCAATGCGCTCGGCTAGGCCCTCCACCGGCCGCGTCAACGATTTGCTCAGCTGCCGCGCCCCCACGCTGGCAATCACCAGCCCGATCAGCACCCAGATCGCCGTGACCAGGTAGTACGTCGTCGACTCCGCGACGATCACGCCGAGGGGCTGCGAGATGACCACTGTCCATCCCGATTTGGTGTGCGCCAGGCTGGTAAGCCGCTCCTGCGCCAAATCACGATCCGGTTTCTTCTCGATTCGTCTGGTGCGAAACGTTTTTTGCGATGACCGCACAACCGGGGTGATGACGGGGGAATCGCGCAGGCTTTGCATCGGCTCGAACGGAGCTCCGGAGGAAGCGAGAATGACGCGGTCCTTCTGGTCCAGAATCAGCAGCTCGGTTTGTCTCATATAAGCGATGCTTTCGAGAAGCTCCTGGAAACGAGTACAGCGCAGGGACCCGGCAACCATGGCCACCATCGCACCGTTGCGGTCGCGCACCGGCACGCTGAGCATAATGATCGGATCTGCGCCCATCCCGCGCCCCAGGAAAACGTCGGAGACGAACGGCCGGCCAGTCGCGAGAGTTTGTTTGAAATAGTCGCGGTCGGCAAGGTTGACACGCAGGATGGACCGTCCGTTCGCGCCCTTGATGGGATCCGCCGCCGTCAGCGTTCCGTGGAGGTCGATCAGCGCCAGGGTTCGAAACGCCGGATAGAGAGAGTGAAACTTCGCCAGTTCAGGCTCGGTCTGCGACGGGTCCAGACGGTCGGGATCGAGCACCTTTTCGAGCGCGAGAAGGCCGGCCTGATTCCATCCGATGTAGTTGTCGAGCTCGCCGGTCATGCGCGCGACCGCTTCCTGGAGGTGGCCTCCCGCTTCGCGCTCCAGCCGCCCTCCCTGGACGAAGTTGAGCGCGACGCTTAACGCTAGGAACGCCGCCACCGTGCCCAGCACGAAACCCCGCGTCAGATGTTGGCGCAACGGCAGCACCGGCCTTGGCGCGGCGCCGAGCCAGCCCCGAAGACGGGACAATCCACTCAGCAGATCGGCCAGCGTGACGTTCAACAGGCCGTTTAGAACGTCCTTGCCGGCCACCGCCCACAACGCCTCGGTCGGGATTCCGGCCCGCGTGTGCCCCAGAAACAGGATCATAGGCGTCGCGACCAGAAGCCAGAACGCCGCCGACGAATACAGCGGCATCACGCGCCGGCGAACCATCCAGCCGACGGCGTAGGCTTCGAGCGCATGCGTCAGCAGCACGCCGCTTCCAAAAGAATGGATCCAGGTGGGGCTCTCCACCACTACTGCGGTGAAGGCGCCAAAAACCGGCCCCAGCGTCACCGCAACCAGCAAAGAAAACACTTCTCCAAACGTAAGAGCCGCGCCGCCCGGCAGGATCAGCGGGAAACAATTCACCCCGAGTCCGGCGATTCCGGCCGCCAGACTGGCAAGCATTCGGCGATGTTTATTTGAAAACAAGATATGCCACTCATCTTTTCGGCCGGAAAGCCGCGATCCATGAATCGGGGTAGTGCTATAACAGGCGAATGGCTCAATTTCGCGAGCGCAACAAGGTGCATTACCGGCTATCGCACTGGCCCATTTGGATTTTCGTGTTTTTCCTGGCGCCGGGCCCTCTGATCTTCGATTTATTCGAAAAAGGCTTCGACCGGCGGATGCTGGTGTGGCTGGCTGCGGTGCTGTTGGGAACCGGAATCGCCGGGCTTCGAGGCCGCCTGCCGGGCGTCGAGCCGAGGCCGTATATCCTTCGATTCACAGAAGATAAAACGAACCCATTGTACCGGAGGGTCTGCTATACCGTAGCCTGGGGCGACCTGCTGAGCTTCGCGATTCTGAACCTGGCGGGACTCATCTACGCGGTGGCGACCGGTGTTTGGCATTTGCGCCAAATCTATGAAAACGCTTACTTTCCGCTGGCTATCACGATCTGGATCTTGGGTTCGTTTGGAAGATTGCCTCGCGTCCAATCCTCTACGAAAGGAGAAGGAACGGAGCGCCGGTATTTCTACGGCACGGTCTGGGCGGTCTGCGCCGCTGAGCCGGTGCTGGGTATCCTGTGGAAAATATTGCCTCGTTCGCGAGGGGCTGACGTGGCGAAACTGCTCGTTTTCGTCGGCATCTTGACCGGGATGGGACTGCTCGCGCGGCGGGGCGTTCTGCCCCGCACGCGAGTGATCCAGCCCGGAGAATGGGCGATTTCGGACTAGTACTTGGTTTGTGGCGCTAGAATGAGAAGCGGAGCGCCATCTGCAACTGCCGGTTGAAGTTCGCCTGGCTGGTGATCTTCCCGAACGAACTGCTGCCGAACGATGTGTTCGGACCGTAGAACAGAGGCGTGTTCATTGCGTTCAGCGCCTCGGCGCGGAACTGAGCCTTCAACTTTTCCTTGATGACGAAGTTCTTGAACACCGACATATCCCAGTTGACCTGTCCCGGTCCGCGCATATCGATGGTCCGGCTGATGTCGCCAAAGGTGAACTGAGGCGCTGCCGAGAACGCCGCCGGATTGATGTAGCTGGTCAGGCGTTGTTCCAGGCTGCCGCTGGTGATGGGCGATGTTCCGGTGGCATTCGGACGCTGGCTGGCGTACCCGAAACCGGAATTGAAGTTGGTGGCCTGGACGATCTGGAGCGGGAATCCGGTCTGGAAAATGGACACCGAGTTGACGACCCATCCTCCCAGCACGTACGCCGCCGGGCCGCCGTTGCCCAGCAGCGCTTTACCCTTGCCCACCGGCAGTTCATAGGACACGGAGCTAGACCAGCGGAACGGCGAATCGATATTCGAGAACGCGTATTCCGACGCCATGTTATAAGGATTCTGCGGTCCGGCGCCGCCGCTATTCAACGTGTTGCCGACTCCGCCGCTCGATTCGTCCCAGTTGCGGGCCCAGGTGAAGCCGGAGAAGAAGGTAACGCCGTTCTTATACGTTTTGCTCGCTTTGAGGACCAGCGAATCGTACTTGGACTTGTTATTGTCAGTGGAGGTCTTGCTGATGGTGCCGTAGGTCGGATAGGGCAGCAGCAATTGCGCCTCCGTTACGGTTGCGGTGCCGACGACGCCCGCTCCGCCGTGTCCGTAGAATGGATTGGCGACGGATTGCGTGAGCGCCGACCCTAACGACAACAGGCTCGGATTCAGTGCGTTCTCATTGATCGACGGCGCGCCGAGAATCAGGTGCCTCCCTCGCGATCCGACGTATCCGACCTCCATAGCAATGCCGCCCTTTAGTTCGCGTTGGATGTCGAAGGAGAACTGCTCGACATAGGGCGATCTGGCGTTTGGATCGAACAGCGAGAAGGACTGGCCGATGCCGGTCGAGGTGCCGAGCGTATTGCCCACCGGCTGCAAGACGCCGCTCGGGAACGGATTCGAGAGCGAGCCGGCCGAAGTCACGTTGTTGTCGGTCGACGCAATGTATGTAGTCGTCTGGTTGTATCCGACCGTAGCGTAGGGCGATCCGAGGGCGAACTGCGGAGCGAAGAAAACGCCGAAGCCCGCGCGAACGACAGTCTTTGACGTCAATTGATAGGCCAGCCCCACTCGTGGACCCCATTTGCTGCTATACGGGTCGCTGACGGTGGTCCTGCCGTTTCCCGCGTACACGACCTCACCCATGGGCGAAATGCCTGTGACGTTGGCGGCCAACGGATTGGCCACCGTACCGTTGAAGTTCACGATCATGCCGTTGTTCTGTTCATAGACGCCCGGTTCATGCTCCCAGCGCATCCCGATGTTGATGGTCAGCTTGCTGGTGACGCGAAAATCGTCCTGGATGTACAGACCGTAGTAGTTGGCGATATCGGTCAGCTTGCTGGAGGTGTAGATGGCGCCGCTCGACGGATAACCCAGCAGCATGTCGGCCAGATCCGCGCCGCCGGTGCCGGCGCTGGTGGGCGCCGATTTGGTGAAGATGCCATTGAAGGAGTACGTACCCGCGGCATTGTTGAAGTCGTTGCCGGCGGCCTTGATGCGGCGATAGTCGAAGCCCGCTTTCAGGCTGTGCTTGCCCATATATTTCGACACGCTGGTTGAGAAGTTATCTGAAGCGAGGGCGTAAATCGAATTGTTATCGGACGCTCCAAACGGATAAAAGCTGTTCGTCGAAACATAGGGGAATTGCGAGTACGCCGGGTTGATCGCGCTCACCAGACTCGATGGGAATCCCAGCGCACTGATGTTGTAGCCCTGGGCTACGTTGTAGCTATAATTCGGGAACCGGTTGAAGCCGTAGCGCACCGTGACGACCATGGTCGGCGTCACGCTAAACGTGTTGTTCAACTGCGTGGTGTCGACGCGGCGCAGCAGGCGCCACTGGTCGGGACTGGAAATGGTCGGAAATTCGGTGTTGCCGGGCTCCAGCGAAAAATACCGCAGGTAGCTCAGGCTGGCGCGCCATTTGGTGAAGAAATCCTGGTCGACCTTGGCCGTGTACTGCATCGCGCGGCAGGGAAGCTGCCCCGGCGCGTTGAGATCCAGTCCACCATAAGAAGAAGGCGCGCTGGTGCCGGGCTGATAATTGCTCGCCAGAGCGAGACCAACCGGGTTTAGCCGGGACGTTGGAATGAGGTTGCCCGGAAAAGGCTGCCGCGCGCCGCCGATCGTGGTCAGCGGATCGTAAACCGTCACGCTGCTCTGGGAAAAGTTGCCTGTTTTCTCAAGCGCCGTCGGAGTCGCGAAGACCGACGACGACGACTGCGTGTCATCGTAGTGCTCGACTCCCAGATAGAAAAAGCTCTTGTTCTTGCCGTCGTAAACTTTCGGAATCCAAATCTTGCCGCCGAAGCTTGCGCCCCAGGTGGTGTTGGGCTGGTTCGTGATCGGCGACTTCTCCGTTCCGTTGGCGTTGTTGCCGGCCGCGTTGTTGAAGTAGCTGTTGGCGTCCATGGCGGTCCGGCGAATGTGGCCGTAGGCGCTGCCGTGATAGGTATTGGTTCCGGAGCGCATCAGCGTGTTGAACATGCCGCCGCCGGTGCGGGCCATTTCCGCATCGTAGGTATTGGCCTGAATCTTGACTTCCTGGACGGCTTCGAGCGACGGGATGATGATCGCCCGATTCGTCGAATCCGTGATCGGCACGCCGTCGATGAGATAGTTGTTGCCGCGGACAGGGCCGCCCGCGATGGAGATCGACGAAGAACCGCTCTGGTCCTCCATGCGGTTGTATGCCGGATTGCCCACCGGAATCACGTTCGGGACAATTTTAGAGAGCATGAACGGGTTGCGGCCCAGGTTGGGCAGATCGCTCAGTTTCTGGTTATCGAGCACCTGGCCTTGCGATGCGTTCGAGCTTTCGAGCGGCGGAAGTTCCTCCGTCACCTGCACGCTTTCGCTCACCGAGCCGACCTCCAGCTTCAGATCGATGGTGAGAAATTCCTGTGTGCCGACAATGATCCCGTGCCGCTCGACTTTCCGGAAACCAGGCGCCTCGGCGGCAAGCGAGTAGGTACCCGGGTCGACTTGCGAGAAAACAAATTCACCCGACGCGTTGCTCAGTCCGGAGCGCGCCACGTTGGTCCCCTCGTTGGTGAGCGTGACTTTCGCCGTGGCGATGGAGGCCTTGGCAGGGTCCTGCACCAGTCCACGAACGCCGCCCAGATACGATTGCGCGAACACGCCTGTCGTCACGGCGGCCGCTAAAATAATCCCGCGAACGATTCTCATTTGTTTACCCCCAGAGATGTTTTGAAGTGGACCGCTCACACCGGGAGCAAGGCATGGACTGGATGGCTATCCAGACGAGGGGGTGGAGACGCGAGACAACGAGACTCGCCGATTGAGGGAAATGGTAGCACAGAGGGAAATTGAAATCAACATTTAATCGTGTTGTGTTGCAGAGCAAAACGGGGGGCATCGGCTGAAGCCGATGCTGCAAGCTGTGAAGCTCGCGCCACCTACTCGTCGCGCAGGGCGGTCATGGGGTCCAGATGGGAAGCGCGGCGGGCGGGGAGGAAGCCGGCCAGGGCGGCGACCAGCGCCAGGACCGCGGCGGCCACGGTGAGCGTCCAGGGGTCGTTCGGTTTCAAACCGTAAAGAAAACTTTCCACAAATCGCGTAGTGCCAATCGCCGCGCCCAAGCCTACGGCCAGACCCACGCCGATCAGGATGGCGACTTCGCCGAGCACCATGCGCAGCACGCGAGACTGCTCGGCTCCGAGCGCCATGCGGATGCCGATTTCATTTCGTCTGCGAGCGACGTTGTAGGACATAACACCGTAGAGGCCGATCATGGCCAGCAGCAGCGCGAGCGCGCCGAAAAAGCCGGAGAGCGTCGCCAACAGACGTTCTCGCGCCAGCGATTCATCGACCTGAACGGCCAGCGATTTGAATTGCATTGAGACGTCGCGATTCACCTCCGCAATGGCGGATTTCACCGCGGAAACGACCGATGTGGGTGCGCCGGCCGCAACGCGCACCTCGAAGGTGACGGATTCCCCTGTGTTCGCGTCCTGGCTGGCCGGGACGAAGGCTGAGGGCAGAATCTCCTCGCGCAAGGTGCCATATTTCGCGTCCGTAACGACGCCGACAATCTCCACCGGGTCGCCCATCTTCTTGCCTTCCTCGGCGCGGTAGCGGCGGCCGATGAGATTCTGCCCTGCGAAATACCGGTTGGCCGCGGTCTGATTAATAAGGGCGACCTTGGGTGACTCCGCCGTGTCATGAGAGTTGAAATCGCGCCCGGCCAGGAGTTTAATGCCCATGGTTTCAAAGTAGCCGTCGCTGACCTTGTTGAAGTAGACGAGCGTGTCGTCCTGGCCTTTGGAGGTGTATCCTTCGATCTGCAAATCCTCGTTCCAGAAACCGCCGCTGATGGGCGTCATGTTGGAGTCGCTGGCCGAAAGGACGCCGGGAATCGCGCGCAGACGCTCCAGCATTTCGCGGTACACGGCGGCGCGGCGCTCCGGCGGATAATGCCCGTTGCGCAGGTCGACGCTGGTGAGAAGAATGTGCTCGGGCTTAAATCCGGGATCGACCGATTCGAGCTTGAAAAAGGTGGTGACCATCAACCCGGCACCCACCACCAGCATGAGGGACAGGGCCACCTGGAGCACCACCAGCGCTTTTCCCGGGCCGAATTTCGAGCCTTCAATCACGCCCCGGGCATTGGCTTTCATGGCCGATTGCGGATTCACGCGCGTGCCTCGCCACGCGGGAGCGAGGCCGAAGGCGAGTCCCGTCAGAATCGCGATGCCGGAGGTGAAGCCCAGTACCCTCCCGTCAATCGTCAGATCCAGAAATACCTGATTGCCGCTGGTGGAGAGGAAGCGAACCAGAAGCCGCGTCCCCCACTGTGCGAAGAGAATGCCGAGCGCCGCGCCGGTCAGCGACAAGACGAGGCTTTCGGTCAACAACTGCCGCATCAGCCTGGCGCGTCCGGAGCCGAGCGCCATGCGAATCGCGATTTCCCTTTGCCGCGCGGCGCTCCTGGCCAGCAAAAGATTGGCGACGTTGGCGCAGGCGATCAGGAGCACCGCTCCGACGATGGCCATCAGAATCATCAGCGCCCGTTGATACTGCCGTCGCAGGTAGGAGAGCCCATTGGCGGCGGGCAGCGTATCGAAGGTGTTTTTGCGATAATCGGCCTGTCCGGCAGGCTTCCAGTTGGGAGGAACGGTCGCTTCGAAAACGGAGGGAGCAAGAGTTTTGAGGCGCGCCTCGGCCTGGCTCGCGGAAAGGCCGGGCTTCGGACGCCCGATGACGCTCAGCCACCAGGAACTGCGCTGGTCCAGCATGTTGGATTTTTCGCCGTGGATGATGCGCTCGCTGCAAATCGGCACATAGACGTCCTTGGCGCTGCCGACGTCGACGCCGGTAAATCCGGATTGGATCACGCCGAGGATTTCGAAAGGATGATTGTCGAGCGAGATGCTCTTGCCCACGATGTCGCCGCGGCCGCCGTATTCCTTTTGCCAGAAACCGTAGCCGAGGACGGCGGTGCCGGCGCAGCCTCGTTTATCGTCGGCCATGGTGAGCGTCCGGCCGAGGACC
>CAVVNE010000060.1:0-9489 GCA_963749245.1 Bryobacterales bacterium | reverse complement strand
CTCCTCGACCTCGGTGTACGAGCTTGTCCCGCCGCCCATTCCAAACACCGTCGCCAGACCGACGACGCTAGGGGCGTGTCAAGTGCGGTTGCAGCTGTCGATATTGTTCGTCCCGATGACCGTGCGGACGAATTTTTGCGCAGCGTAGTTCAGTTCATTGGTCGTTTTTGAGCAGCTGAACATACCGAAGGAGTGCGGGCCGCGCTTCTCGATTTGCGCGCGGAAGCCTTGGGCCACGCGATCGAGCGCTTCGTCCCAGTTCGCCGGACGATGGACGCCATTTTCGCGAATAAGGGGCTCGGTCAAACGGGTTTTCGTAGGGATCGACATAGCTATTTTTAGGATAGTCCTACCACGCGGCCCGTCTCGACGTCGATATCGATGTCGTAATAAACCGGACGCGTGGGCAGGCCGGGCATGGTGCTCATCGCGCCCAGCAGAGGATAGAGAAAACCCGCGCCGACGCTGGCGCGCACGTCTCGCACGGGTACGATGAAGCCTTTGGGAACGCCCTTCAGATTGGGGTCGTGACTCAGACTTAGGTGTGTTTTCGCCATGCAGATGGGGAGCTTATCGAAACCCATGCGGGTGAAGGCGGCGATCTTCGACTCGGCTTCGGGCAGATACTCGACGCCAGCGCCGCCGTACACTTCGCGCACAACGGTCTCGATCTTCTCTTTAATGCTCATCTCGAGCGGATAGAGGAAACGAAAATCGTGAGGCTTCCGGCAAGCCTTGATAACGGCCTCCGCCAAAGCGACTGCACCCGCGCCTCCCTGCGCCCAGTTGTCGGTCATGACCGCATCGTCGGCGCCCGCTGCGAGCGCAACGCGACACACCACATCGATCTCGGCTGCGGTATCCTCCTGAAACCGATTCACGGCGACCACTACCGGGAGACCGAAGGCACGCGCGATTTGAATCGCCCGCGCCAGATTGCCCGCGCCCTTCTCCACCAGCTCCGGATTTTCCTTCGTATACGGGGGCGGCAGAGGCTGACCTGCCACCACCTTTGGACCGCCGCCATGCATCTTCAGTGCGCGGATGGTGGCGACCACCACGACGCAATCGGGAACCAGGCCCGAATAGCGGCACTTGATGTTGCCGAATTTCTCCAGCCCCATATCGGCGCCGAAGCCCGCTTCGGTAAGCACATACCCATCGGGCCCGACCAGCTTCAGCGCCACCTGATCGGCCACAATCGACGAGTTGCCGTGGGCGATGTTGGCGAAAGGCCCGGCGTGGACCAGCGCGGGCGTGCCCTCCAGGGTCTGCATCAGATTGGGCATGATGGCGTCCTTCATCAGAACCGTGAGCGCGCCGCCCACGCCCAGATCGTCGGCCGTAACGGGATCGCCTGCGCGGCTCACCCCGATCACCATGCGTCCCAGGCGCTCGCGCATATCGCTGAGGCCTGTGGTCAGGGCCAGTACCGCCATGATCTCGCTGGCGACGGCGATATCGAATCCGGTCACGCGCGTCATGCCTTTTTCTTCCGGACCTTGCCCGATGGTGATCTGGCGCAGCATGCGGTCGCTGGTATCCATCACTCGCCGCCAGGTGATCGTCGAAGGGTCGATATCGAGGCGCGCAAAACGGCTGCGCTCCTCGGGCGTCAGATCGCGCGGGTCCGTCTTGGGGATGGCCAGCTTACGAAGGCGTCGCAGCATTACCGGCGAGAATCTTCGGCTCCCATCTTTCTTTGGAGGGCAGAGGCGGTCAAACAGTGCATCGTCCGATTGCGTCTTTTCATGAAAGATCCGAGTGTCGATGGCCGCCGCCAGCAGATTGTTTGCCGCCGTGATGGCGTGGATGTCGCCGGTCAGGTGGAGGTTGAACTCCTCCATCGGGATGATCTGGCTGTAGCCTCCGCCGGCGGCTCCTCCTTTGATGCCGAAGGTCGGGCCCTGGCTGGGCTGGCGCACGCAGGTGAATACTTTCTTGCCGAGATGCGCGCCCAGCGCCTGGCTGAGGCCCACCGTAGTCGTCGTCTTGCCTTCGCCCAGAGGCGTGGGCGTGATCGCCGTCACTACCACGTAATGACCGTTCGGCACGTCGCGCAGTCGATCGTGGATGGAGAGGTGCACCTTGGCTTTGTTCCTGCCGTACATTTCCAGTTCGGCAGGCAGAATGCCCGCGTCGGCGGCAATCTTTTCTATCGGGATGGGCGCGGCGGCCTGGGCAATCTCAATATCTCTCGGGACCGGAGAGACGACATTCGTGAGTCTATGGGGCATTAGAATTCGTGTTCTCGAGCAGGTTTTCGGCGTTTTGAACGCTCTTGCGCCGCAAGTCGTCGCGTTCCGCCAGGACGTCGCGATAGAACTGGCAGTCCACAGGGAGTTGTCTGAGGTTAGAGTCGACGCTCAGCAGCGTCGCGCGCGCCGCGCCCTCCAGCAGCACCACTGCCGTGCCCAGGTCCGCTGCCACGGAACGAGGGATGAATCCGGCCGCCGTGGCGCACAGATCGAGGCCGCTGACGGCTTCCCGCGCGATCTGCAAGGGGATCTGAATCGCCGTGCGAAGAGCGGCGTCGATGGCGGCCGCATCCTTCAGGCGTCTCGCGGCGAGATATTGGTTGAACGCCGCGACGTCCTCGTCGGCCCACCGCACCAGACGCACCGACGCTGCCTGCGCGGCATCGGCGATCGAGTTAACCCCCTTGCGATCGCCCGCGAAATCTTTCTTCTGGCCGGCGATCCGCAGCACTTTCTCGACCAAGGCGAACCCAAGGCTGGCGGAGAGCGCGGCCACCGACACACCCGCAGGAGCGGGTTCCGTACTGGCGACGCGATCTCGAAGGCTCCCGACCGTGGTTTTCCAAAGCGACGCGGCTATGGGCAAACGACGATGGTATCCCAGTGGTCCATCCCCTGTCTATACCTATTTAATCAGCAGGTTAGAGTATGCAGAGGGGACACAATTGGGTATCATGAAAGAAAGTGCAGGACCCCGAAGTAAACTCCCCCGACGAAGAACAGCCGTTGGTGCTGATTCCTGTCACTGCGGAAGACGTCGCCCGGCGCAAGCGGCGATTGCGGCTGAGCCTGACCGTCGCCACGCTGATTATTCTGGGCGTTACCGGCTATCTTTACAAACGTTACGTGGATCCGCTGAACGCCAAGGAATCATACGACGCGGGCGTACGCTTGTTCAAAATCGCTCGCTACAACCAGGCCATTCTTTCTTTCGACCGGGCCGTCGCGTTGCAGCCGGGCATGGTGGACGCCTATCTGATGCGCGGAAGATCGTTCGTCGGAGACGCGAAGCCCGACCAGGCCCTTCCCAACTTCAACAGAGTGATTGAACTGCGCCCTTCCGATCCAGTGGGCTGGATTGAGCGTGGCAAGGCATATCTGGAGCTCAACAACTTTCGAGCGGCGATTTCAGACGCTTCCCAGGCCATTTCCCTGGATGCCAGCCAGGCCTCCGCATACAACCTCCGCGGTGCGGCGGTTCGCAAGAGCGGCGATCCGAAAAAAGCTCTCGATGATTTCAATCGCGCCGTGGAGTTGGCGCCCACGGCCGACAACCTCTATGACCGCGGCGCAACCTATCAACTGCTGAACGAGCACCGGCTGGCCATCGCCGACTTCGATCAGGTGATCGCGATCATCCCGGACCTGGCCAGCCCGTTCTTCGCCCGCGCCGAATCCAAGCGCGCCCTCGGAGATTTTGACGCCGCCGAAAGGGACCACCTGCATGGCCGGATACTAGACGGCCATTAACAGCTCGCGCTCGAAGAAGGCGTCCACCATCCCCAGAATCTGCGGCGCTTCGGTAGCCTTGTAGATCTCCACCCGCAGATGGGATCCGTTGCGCACGCCGTGCGTAAAATAGGTCGCGAACTGCTTCATCTTGCCCACCGCGTCCGGCCCGTCGTGATCGCACAGCATGGTGTAATAACGCCGCATGATGTCGTAGCGGTCGCGTTCGGTGGGGATTTCATAACGCCCGGTGGTCACGTACTGGTGAATCTGGCGGAAGATCCAAGGATTGGACGATGCCGCGCGGCCGATCATCACCGCGTCGCAGCCCGTCTCCTTCACCATCGTTACCGCATCTTCCGGCGTGAGAATATCTCCGTTGCCGATCACCGGAATCTTCACCGCGTCCTTAACCTCCGCGATGCGCGTCCAGTCGGCGTGGCCGCTATAGCCCTGTTCGCGCGTGCGCGGATGCAGCGCGACGGCCTGCAATCCGCAATCTTCGGCCAGTTTCGCCATGCGAATGTTTACCAGTTCCCGGTCGTTCCATCCAGCGCGAAATTTCATCGTGAGGGGAATGGTGATCGCGGCGCGCACGGTTGTCAGCAGGCGCTCCACCAGAGGCAGATCGCGCAGCAGGCCCGAGCCTCCGTTGCACGTGACCACTTTTTTCACCGGGCAACCGAAGTTGATGTCCACAATGTCGAACCCGCGATCCTGGCAGTGGCGCGCTGCATCGGCCATCACCTGCGGATCGGACCCGAACAACTGCGCCGAAATCGGATGCTCGTCGGGATCGAAATAAAGATAGCGGAACGTCCGTCCCGGCCGCGCGCTTCCCTTGGCGATGGCGACAACGCCGTGCGAGCTGGTGAACTCGGTCATAATCAACCCGCACCCGCCCTGAGCGCGGATCAACCGGCGAAAGACGGTGTCCGTCACGCCCGCCATGGGAGCGAGAACCGTCGCGGGGTCGAGTTCGATGGGACCGATTTTGAAGCTTTTCGGGAACACTCCCTTTAAGTTTACGTGATTGGTGGCGCGAGCTTCAGCTTGCAGCGCCGGCTTCAGCCGGCGTTCCCGGGCCGCCCCCCGATCTTCTCCCAATCCCCCGCCTCCCCGAACTTCACTCCACTCAGTGACCCGTCGATATTCCGCAACAACCCCGTCAACACCCCTCCCGCGCCGACCTCGACGAATCGAGTCACACCCTGCGCGGCCAAGTAGGCGATGGAATCGCTCCATCGCACCGGATTGGGCACCTGTTGATATAATCCTTCGCGAGCCTCCGGACCCGTGCGGATCTCTCTTCCCCGCCAGTTATTCACGAGCGGCACTTCCAAATCCCGAAACTCGGTGGCATCCAGGTCGAACTTCAATTTCTCCTGTGCCGGCTTCATCAAGGGACAATGGAAGGGCGCGCTTACCGGCAAAATAATCGCCCGCTTTGCGCCCGCCGCCTTCGCCAGTTCGCAGGCCCGGTTTACTGCGCCCGTGTGCCCCGCAATCACGATCTGGTCGGGCGAATTGAGATTCGCCGCTGTCACCACTTCGCCCTGCGCCGCCTCCGCCAGCACGCCGTCCAGCTTCTCCAGAGGCATCTTCAGCAGCGCGGCCATCGCGCCGACGCCCGCCGGCACTGCCGCCTGCATGTACTGCCCGCGCTTTCGTACCAGGCGCACCGCATCCGCAAATTCCAGCGACCCCGCGGCCACCAGCGCCGAATATTCGCCCAGGCTGTGCCCCGCGACGTAATCCGCAGCCACGCCCTTCGCCCGCAGCACCGCGTGCGCCGCCACCGACACCGTCAGCAGCGCCGGTTGCGTATTCTCGGTGAGCTTCAGCGCCTCGTCAGGTCCTTCAAAACAAAGCTTTGAAACGGAAAATCCGAGCGCCGAATCGGCTTCTTCGAACACCCGCCCCGCTTGCCAGTACGCTTCGGCAAGCGATTTACCCATGCCGGCGAACTGGGACCCCTGTCCAGGGAAAATGAAGGCTGTCTTGGACATGCCCTCCCAGATTACCAACTAAGAGAAAACCCGGATCCTTTTTCCACCCAGATGCGTCGATATGGGTGAGAAGGAGGATCGAGCAATGACGATCACGAAGCCCGCTACCAGTACCGCGAAGGTTTATTGCCCGATGTGCACCCACACCGTCGACGCCATCGTGGAGCACCATCCGAAGCACAGTTATGTGAAGAGGGGCCAGAAATGCCCTCGTTGTTCCGGCTCGCTCGACGCCGGATACATTATGTACCTTGAACGGGCAGCCTAACTTGATATAGTGGGGTTGTGAAGAAGAAACGCGCATTGCCGCCGGCCGAGGCACCCGTCTCGGAAACTGCGACGCCCGACGCCATCATTGAGCAAGCTCGCCTTGCCATCGAAGCGGACCGTGTGAAAAAGCCCGCCGGCTGCGTCATTTGCGGCGAGGAAAGCGCGCCCATCTCCACCGAAGGCCTGTGCTGGGTATGCCGCCGCCTCAAACTGAGCGCCTGGCGCGATTCCGACACGCAGATGACGGCCCAGGAATAAGCTGTTTTCATCTCGCCAAAACCATCAACACCGATTGATGTGCCCCAGCCCCCGGGGATTCAATCGAGATAAACGGAGCCGCGACCACCGGGAGCGGTCAGCGCTGGAGTTTTCACACGGGCTCTTGATGCCATCGCATGCCGGCGGGAACGCTACTTCTTCGTCGTGTCTTTCTTATCCAGCTTGATGTACGTCGCCGGAGCCTTGTCAAACTCCTTCTTATCGCTCACGCTGCAGAAATAGTAGGTCTTTCCTTTGAACTCCGACTTCGGCGATGTCGCCGGGTCCACCATCATGCCGCACACCGGGTCCTGCACTTCCTTCACCGGCTTCTGATCCGCCTTTTTCGCGTCCTGCGCGGCGATGACCGGCGCCAACGGCGCTGCCAGGGCAAGCGCCAATGCCAGATTGCGTAAGTTCATGCGGTAACTCCTTGTTTTCATAATAGCTGCTCATAGACAAACGCGGCCGCCGCAACGTCTTCCACGCCGAGACCGATCGATTTGAAAATCGTCACTGGCGAGCCCGCCGGACGCCCATCCAGCTTCGCGAGTTCAACGATCCTCGCATCGGCCCAATCCACCGGCGCCAGCAACAAGTCCCCCGCCTCGATTTTCGCCTGCTCCACCGAATCCACCACAATCAAATCGGCGCGCGCAATCAACTCTGGCGGCAGCTCGCGCCGCGAAGCCTGATTGGATCCCATGGCGTTAATGTGCGTTCCCGCCGCGATCCACTCGGCCTCCAGTACCGGTTCCTTCGCCGACGTCGCCGTCGCCACGATCTCCGCTCCGTCTACCGCCTCCTCGGCCGTCGACGCCGTCATCGCACCGATCGACTTCGCAAACTCGTCCCGCTTTGTCTCGTTCCGGCTCCAGACGCGCACTTCCCTGATCGGCCTCACCGCGCTGATCGCCTCGAACTGGGAACGAGCCTGAAACCCGCTGCCGATGATCGCGAGCCGGGACGCATCGGGCGCGGCCAGAATATCGGTCGCATACCCCGAGGCCGCGCCCGTCCGGATCTGCCCAAGATAGTTCGCCTCGAACTGAGCCAGCGGACGCGCCGTCTCCGCATCGAACAGCAGGAGGAAAAAATTCGCCCCGAACTTCGGATGCGCCGAGTAAATCTTCGTGCCGAAATATTTTCCCCACGCCCCGGCCATGCTGTGCAGCGTCGAGCCGGTGGGCAGGTTCAACCGCCTCCGGGGCTGATTCAAAGCCGCGCCCGTGCGCAGATCCTTGAACACCTCGCGCATCAGGCGGATGCATTCCGGCATCGGCAACAGCTCGCGGACTTGATCTTCGGTGATGAATATCATTCTGGCTACCGGCTGCTGGTCGCTTTTGTTGGCCGGATCATTTCAAACCGGTCGCTCGTCCGGCAATACGTATTGCCCGCCATGCGCCCCACCGCGCCGAGCTTCTCCGGATCGATGCGAAACTCCTCCACCATCGTGTCGTCGAGATGGAACCGGACCACTTGGCCGAGGATCAGCGTCCCTCCCAGCGGCTGATTGCTCACTTCTATCGTTTGGAGCAGCCGGCACTCCATATTCACGTGCGATTCCTTCACCCGGGGTGGACGCACCAGATCGCTCGGCGCCGGCGTCAGCCCGGACATCGCGAACTCATCGACGCCATAAGGATACTCGCCTGACGTGACGTTCATCTTCGCCGCGAACTCCTCGCTGACAATGTTCACCACGAACTCCCTGGTCGCCCGGATGTTCACCAGCGTATCCTTGCGGGGTTCGCGGAACGACGCCGTAAAACACAGCACCGGCGGATTTGAGCTGGCCACCGTAAAAAAACTGAATGGCGCAAGATTCGTTACCCCTTCCGGCGAAACCGTCGAAACGAACGCGATTGGGCGGGGCACCACCGCCCCCACCAGCAGTTTATAAATGTTCAACGGCGCAGTGGCCGAAGGATCGATGATCACTTCGCCGTCCAGCTCGCCCAATAATCCTTGCACTCGGAAAGCTCCGCCGCCGGCAACACGTGCAGAGGATTCAACCCGTCCAGCATCACCGCGTACTCGTCGGTCGCGGATTTCTGCTTCTGATTCGCCAGGGCCTTCGGATGCGGCCCGTGATGAATTCCGCGCGGATGCAGCGTCGCCATGCCCGGTTTGATGTTGTCCTTGCTGAAAAAGTCGCCGTCGTGATAGAAAATAAATTCATCGTAATCGGTATTGCGATGGAAAAACGGCACCCGAGCCGCCGCCGGGTCCTGCTCCAGCGGACGAGGTAGAAAAGTGCACACCACCGCCCCCGGGGTCACGAACGTCGTATGCGCGCTGGGCGGCAGATGCGCGCGAGGGCTCATCACCGGCCGGATGTCGCGCATATTGATCTTCCACACCGTCAGATCGCCCTTCCACCCGACGACGTCAAGGGGATTGAACGGATAGAACACCTTAGAATATTCGTCGTCGTGCTTGATGCGGACCTCCCACTCGTGCCCGCCGCCGGGAGGCTCGCCGCCCAGCATCGGCGAAGGCTCCGGCGTCACGATCATCGCCGGATCGTACAGCGCATGTTGGCCCAGAAGACCGCGGTCCGGTTCATCGAACTCGCCCTTCGATTGAATCACCAGGAAGAAATTGTCCGTCGTTTTCGGAACCGGCCGGTACGTCACCGACCGCGGAAGCACGATATAGTCGCCCTTCTCGAAAGGCATCGGACCGAAATCCGTCTCGATCACGCCCTCGCCGCGATGCACGAACACCAATTGATCGCCGTCGGCATTGCGCATGTAATACGGCATCGGGTCCGACCGCCTCGACACCATGATCTTGAGGTCGTTATTCGCCAGAAACGCCAGCGGCGCGCCACACGGATGCGACATATCGCGCGGCTCCAGCTTGTTCAGGTCGAAACAATGAGGCCGCAGCTTCCCCTCAAACCGCGTCCAACCCGTGGGAGGATGCGCGTGATACAAATGCGCCGATTTCCCGAAAAATCCCTTCCGTCCGTGCTCCTCTTCATAGGTGCCCTCCGGAATGGCGACGTGGGCCTGGGACGCGATCTTGCCTTTCTTAAGGGGGTGCATGCCTTCAGCATAGCGCCTTATAATTGAACTATGACGCCTGAAGAGCGATATGCAAGAATCGACGCACGGCTTGACGCGATCGCGATGAATCTGGAACTTACAGCATCCATGGCCCAAGCCAGCGAGGCGAAGATCGAGCGGCTCGCGACGATCGCACAAGCAAATGAGGCGAAGATCGAGAAGCTGCTC
>CAVVNE010000059.1:0-15056 GCA_963749245.1 Bryobacterales bacterium | reverse complement strand
ACGCCGCCGAGCGAGGTGGTCAGCGGAACGACCGTCGCCACCTGAGCGGCGGCGAAGTTCGTCCCTCTGATGGTGGCAAATCCGCCGGGCGAGATCCGGCCGGTAAAGCTGGCCGCATTCTGGACCGCGGTCACGGTGACGGCGTTTTGTCCGAGAATTCCTGTCGCAAGAAGAGGTGCGATAAGCGAAAGGCGGTTCACGTGATATTGAGCCTCATCCGAGAGTATCCGTTACGCCATGGGATTGGGAAATGCATCCTCGCCCGCCGCTGGCGCCCGATGCAGGCACTGAAAATCCTTTTCGATCACCAGCCGCAGCGTGCCGGTCGACGCCTCGATGCCGGTTTGGTCGCTCCCGATCCACTCGGATGCCACGGCCGAAGGCAAGATTACACGGATTTTCGAGCCGTCGAACGTCGCCGCCGGTTCCTTTGCCGGGCCGGTTTCGATGGCGTAGAAAAGCTCCTTCCCGGGCTGAAAGACGACCACGTCTTCCACTTTTCCCGTATCGTGCAGGCGCGCGACTTCAGTCTGGCTCAGCCGCAAGCGCAATGATCCGTCATGGAGGCGTAGTTTCATTTAAGAATCCCTGTGTACGGTGTCGATGGAAAACGCGGGCAGGCAGATGGCGACGTATTCGGCTCCCTGCGGAGTGCTGTAGCGGACCCATTCTCCTGGCTTTGTGACAATGGCCTGGCCGGCCTTGACGTGCGTGACGCCCGATTCGTGCTCCACCGTCATTTCTCCGGAGAGAACCAGCGTGAACTCCTCGAAATCGGGACGCTGGCCGGGTTCGGACCATCCGGCGGGACTGCGCATATGCGCGATGCTCAAGTGCGAATCGCCGGAATTCACGCGGCCGATGTACTCGTCCAGAATTTTCCCCTGCGGGACGGGAATGCGGGTAGGCTTTTCGATCCGTTTCGGCACTACTCGTATCGTAACGCTTCCACGGGGGCGATCCTGGTGGCGTTGCGGGCGGGGTAAAGCGTGGCGAGCAGGCTGACCGCCATGGCCGCGGCGGCGATCCAGATTCCGTCGAACGCCTGCGGGTTGAAGGGCACGTACGGCAGCGCGTACACCTGCTCGTCGAGCGGGATCAGTTTGTAGTGGTCGAGAAAATAGCAGAGCGTGTAGCCGGCGATCAGTCCTATGATCGTTCCGGCCGCGCCAATGAGTCCGCCTTCGAACACAAAAATGTTGCGGATCTGCGAGGCGCGCGCGCCCATCGACATCAGAATCGAAATGTCGCGATGCTTTTCCATCACCATCATGACCAGCGTGATGAGAATATTCAGCCCGGCGACGAACTGGATCAGGCCGATGATGATGGCCGTGGCGATCCGCTCCATTTTCAGGGCGCCGAGAATCTGGTGATACTGTTCCTTCCAGGTGCTGGCCGAGAGCTTCGGCCCGATCAAAGCCTCGGCTGCGCGCTGCACTTCGTCCGCGGCGTAGATGTCGTCGAGCATGAGGTCGATGCTCGAGACCACATCCGTGAGGCCGAACATTTTTTGTTCGTCGGGGAGACTCATGTACGCCCAGTGGCTGTCGATGTCGTAAAAGCCTAACTCGAAAATGCCTGCCACGCGAGCCTTCTCGTAGGTCGGGCGGGGGCCGTAGGGAGTCAGCACCTGATCTGGGACAAGAATGTTCACCAGGTTGCCGTTCACCGCGCCGATGGACTGCGCGAGCCGCGAGCCGAGGATAATCCCCGGCAAGTCCCCTTCGTTCTCCTTCAAACCCTCAACGGACCCGGCTTTCAGATGTTTCAGCGCGTCGGGCAGAGCCTGGTCGATGTTGATGCCTTTGATCTCGGCGCCGTCGCCCTGCACGGGACCTTTGAGATACGCGCTCTCGTAAAGGCCGGGAGTCGCGCTGACGACGTGCGGGAGTTTCGCCAGCTTCGCCGCGAGCTGCTGCCAGTTTTCAATTCCTTCGCCTTGTTCCTTTTCGAGAATCGAAACATGGGCGGTGGCGCCGAGCAGGTTTCGTTCCAGCGTCGTCTTGAATCCGTTTTCGACGGCCAAGGCGATGATCAAAGCCGCTACGCCTGCCGCGACCCCTGCCACCGAGATAAACGTGATGACGGAGATCACCACCTGTTTGCGCTTGGCGCGCAGGTAGCGGCGGGCGATGAAGAGTTCAAACATAAGAAGAAGCCAGAAGCCAGGAGCCAGTAGCCAGAATAGATTTGAGGTGTCCGGCAGTCATTCTGGCTCCTGGCTCCTGGCTTCTGGCTCCTTCTTGAGGGGCCTCATCAGCGGAAACAGAATCACATCCCGAATCGATCGCGAGTTCGTCAGAATCATCGTCAGCCGATCGATGCCGATGCCTTCGCCTCCCGTCGGCGGCATGCCGTAGGACATCGCCCTGATGTAATCTTCGTCCATCTGGTGCGCTTCTTCGTCACCCGCGGCCCGATCTCGGCCTTGCAACTCAAAACGGCGGTGCTGTTCCAGAGGGTCGTTCAATTCGGTGTACGCATTGCCGATTTCCATACCGGCGGCGTAAATTTCGAAACGGTCGACAAAGGCCGGGTCGCTCACTTTGTTCTTGGAAAGAGGCGACACTTCCACTGGATAATCGTAAATGAAGGTCGGCTGGATTAAATTCGGTTCGACTTCACGCTCGAATTTCTCGACCAGCGAGTGCCCTTTTAAAGTCAAATCGCTCACCGCTTCCTGCATCGTCATGCGGCGGATGTTGGAAAAATCGAGTTTTTCGCCTTGATATTCGACAATAGGCGACCCGGTGGCGTCGATAGCCGTCTGCTTCAGCAGTTCCGCGCTCAAATCCATCAGGCCCTGATAATCCGTGTACGCCTGATAGAACTCGAGCATGGTGAACTCGGGATTGTGATGCGTCGAGATGCCTTCATTGCGGAAATTGCGGTTGATTTCGTAGACGCGGTCCAGGCCGCCGACGATCAGGCGCTTCAGATAAAGCTCCGGCGCGATGCGGAGAAACAAATCCATGTCCAGCGTGTTGTGATGCGTGACGAACGGGCGCGCAGCCGCGCCTCCGTAGAGAGGCTGCATCATCGGCGTCTCGACCTCAATAAAGCCGTGCTGTTCGAGCTGGCGGCGCAGCGACGCGATAATCTTCGCGCGCGTCTTGAAAATCTGCTGCGATTCGGGATTGGCGATCAGATCGAGATAGCGCTGGCGGTAGCGCAGCTCGACATCTTCCAGGCCGTGGAATTTTTCGGGCAGCGCGAGCAGGATTTTTGAAAGAAACGTCAGCTTTTCGGCGTGGACGCTCAGCTCGCCCGTGCGCGTGCGGAACAGGTAGCCTTCGACACCGATGATGTCGCCGATATCCAGAATCTCGTACAGCTTGTACTCTGGCTCCGAGACTGCGTCCTTCCGGATGTAGACTTGCAGCTTCTCGCCCCACTGCATCAGGTGCAGAAAACCCGCCTTGCCCATGCGGCGCATGGTCTGGATGCGTCCGGCGACACGGACCTGCGGCTTATCCGCCAGCTCTTCCGCGGCCTTCGCGGAATAATCGCGCAGAATGTCAGGGATAGTATGCGTGAAATCGAAGCGCTGGCCGTAGGCGCGGAAACCCAGCGCCTCAATCTCCGCCGTACGCATCAGGCGCTGGTCGTATAAATCGTCTTCAAGGGACATAGAATTAGCGGCGCACGATCACTTCGCGCAGGTGGTCGCGCGTCAGGAAAAATTTCACCGACTGAAACTCCTGGAACAGCTTTTCGAGGCTGCGATTGTTGAAAAACTGCGCCGGCCTCCGGCGTCCGCGTTCCACCAGAGTGATGTTTCGATGGTCGGAGATTCGGTAGGAATAGGTCGGGATCGTATCGATTTTCTCTTCCGAATGAAAAAAAGCCAGCAGGCAGGAGCCGGGGCGCAGAATGCGGTGCAGCCGCTCCACAACGATTTGCAACAGCGGCGCGGTAAGAAATTGCAGCGTGTCCCACACCAGCACGCCGTCGAAGGAGGCATCCGCGAACGTCAACGAGGTTTCCAGGAACTGTTCCACCTTGCGCGGGTTGGACTGGTTGTCGTAAAAATCGCCGTCGCCGAAACAGGCGTCCAGTTGATGAACGAAATCGTCGGAATAAAGCCGGTGCCCGTAGTTGGTGACGAAGCTCACTGTGGACTGGCTGGCGCCGGCCAGATCGAGAATCGCGAGGCCAGGGCGCTCCTCCAGGGACGCGCAGAATTGATCCAGCCCGTGACTGTGTCGATTCTCCAAATTGTGCGAGCTAGCGTTTCAGTTCTCCGCCCGCCGCGGCGGCGACATTATGCGTTCCAGCGGCGGCGGACGGTGCCGGCGCCGAGGCGACCGGTTGCGGCTTGGGCGCCGGTTGAGGCTTCGGCACTTCCGCGCGCACGATGTCGATATTGCCCTTGAAATACGCCCCATCCTCGATGACCACGCGGGCCGTCTTGATATCGCCCACCAGCTTCGCGTCCTTGCGGATGTCGATCTTGTCGGTAGTCTCGACGTTGCCGTGGATGGTGCCCAGCACGACGATTTCGCGGGCCTTGATACCGGCCAGCACCTTGCCGTTGGGGCCGACCGTCAAGCGGTGTTCCTGCAATTCGACGGTGCCTTCGACTTCGCCGTCGATGGTCAAATCCTCGCGGCTGAAAATCTGGCCCTTCACAATCACCGACTTACCCAACACGGCGGATCCGCCCCGGGCGTCGAAATGTGGCTCGTTCATTCGTCCTGGAAGTGTAGACATAGGGATTCCCTCCTTGGCAAGCGCGGACGAGGTCGGCGGCGCCGAGGCCGGCCTCAGCGCGAATTCTTCATCTTTTCGGCGGTTCCACATCGGGATCGCCTCCCTTCATCAACGTAACGTCGGAGCTTCGCCTTCTCCGCGAGAACGAACGCAAGCGACTGTACTTATACTACTACGACGCCGGCGGCGGGAGGCTGAGGCCGTAGGCACTGCAGCACTGCATCCAGGGTCAATAATCCCACCAGTTGACGCACATTGGCGCGGCTGACCACTGGCAGAACCCGCAGCTTGCTGGACCCCATCCGGTCCAGCGCCATAGCCAGGCTCTGGTCGGTGTGAAGGTGCGGAACGTGGTCGTCCGGCTCGCCGTTGAACAGGTCGGCCAGGGTACCGCATTCCAGGAAAACGTTCTCCATCCGGGCGCGGTCCACAATGCCCCACAGCCCCTCTTCGTCGGCCACGACGATCGGCCCGGCGCGATTGGCGACTGCGGTGATCGGCGTATCGGGCGGAAAAACTTCGCCCAGGCCGCTCATCGCATCGCTGACGCGCAGCCGCAGAAGCTGCGCGCGCGCTTCGGCCGTCGGCAGATGCACGCCGTCCTGCCCGGCCAGCGCTTCATAAATCGGCTCATGCTGAAGACGGTAGGAAATGAAGAACGCGATCAGGTTGGAAATCATCAACGGAACGATAATGCTGTAGTCGCGCGTCATTTCGAAAATCATGATGACCGAAGTCAGAGGCGTACGGACGATTCCCGCGAACGCCGTGCCCATTCCCACCAGCGCATAGGCGCCCGGCCCCGCCGTGTAAGCCGGGAACAGCAGGTGCACCAGCCCGCCGAACGCTCCGCCGGTCATGGCGCCGATGAACAGGCTGGGACCGAAAATGCCCCCGGCGTTGCCCGACGAATAGCAGACGGCCGTGGCGATAATCTTGAGCACAGCCAGGATAAAGAGCGTTTTTATAATCACGTCGCCGTTCAGCACGCCGTCGATGTAGTGGTAGCCGGCGCCCATCACCTCCGGATAGAACCAGCCGATCAGGCCGGTGGCCAATCCTCCCACCACCGGCTGGCACCACACCGTCCATCTGGGCCAGATGCCGGAACTTCAGCCGCAGCCACAGCAGCAGTTTTACGAAGGCGACGGACGCGAGTCCCCCCACCACGCCGAGCACGGCGTAAATCGCGAACTCCACCGGGTGCACCAGTTGATACCCGGAGACGTGGAACAGCGGCTGGTCCCCCAGAAACAGATGCAGCACCATCCACGCGGTGGCGGAGGCGACCACCACCGATCCCAGCACCGGCGCATGAAGATCGCCGGTGATTTCCTCGAGCGCGAACAGCACCGCCGCGATGGGCGTGTTGAACGCCGCCGCCAGTGCCGCCGCGCTTCCCGCCACCAGTTGCGATTTCACCAGCGACCGGCTCACGCCGAGCCTTCGCGAGATCACCGACGCGATCCCCGCGCCCACCTGCACCGACGGACCTTCGCGCCCGAGCGAAACGCCGCTGGCCAGCGCCGTGCAGCAGCAGATGAATTTTCCCATCACCGTGCGCATGGTGATGTTGCCGTCCTCGACGAACAGCGCGTACTTGGCCTGGGGGATGCCGCTGCCGCGCGCGAAGGGAAAATAGCGGAATAAAAGGAACCCCGTGACCAGCGAGCCCAGGGTCGGCACCAGCACCCTTCGCCACGCCGCGCCTCCGGTCGGATACATGCGCACCGCCAGCCGTCCAGTCAGGACGATGAACGCCACCACCACCAATCCCACCACCGCGCCGATCACCAGGCTCAGCACCAACGAAAGCTGCGCTTCGTTCTGGCGTATGCCCGCCCACCAATCCGAGATGCGTTGTCTCACTAGCGAACTTGTGACTCCTATAATCAAGATATGCGTAAGCGGTACCTCTTCGCTTCCGGCCTGGTCCTGCTCGCCATTCTCATCACGTTGGTGGTGTGGCAGGCGTCGTTCAAGACGTCGGCCGATTATGGGCCGGCGAATACGCTGCAAACCTTTGTTTTCTGGGCCGTTTCGACCCTGATTTTCCTGTTGACCGTGACGCTGGGGTTCATGCTGTTCCGCACCGGCGTCAAACTTTACTTCGACCGCCGGAGCGACCGCGAAGGCTCCCGCATCAAAACCAAGCTGGTGCTGGGAGCGCTGGCCCTGAGCCTGCTGCCGGTGGCGTTTCTGGTTTCCTTCAGCTACGGCGTGCTGAACAGAACCGTGGAAAAATGGTTCACCCGGCCGGCTGAAGGCGTGAAAATCAGCCTCATCGACACGGCGGTCGCCTTGGGCGACGAGGCGCAGAGCCGCGCGCAGGCCCTGGCCAACTGGATCGCGCTGATCCCCGGCGTCGATTCCGAGGACTCGGATTTTTCGAAGCTCTGCGTGGAAAACCGCATCGCCGAGCTGCGCATCGAATCGCCCGGCGGGACGCGCACCGTTTGCGACAGCAGGGAGGAGCCGAGCCGACTGTTCACCGCCCGCGCGCCATTGTTAGGTAAGGGCGCCAACGGCGGAACGCTGGTGGTCCGCCTGCATCCTCTCATCGATCTCGACAAGAAACAGACGGAGATTACCGGCTACGTCCGCGCCTACGATCAGCTCGCCGCGAATAAGAAGAATGTTCAGACGCTCTACCTGTTGTTCATTTTGCTGATCGCGCTGTTCATCCTTTTCGTCGCCACCTGGATCGCGCTGATTCTGGCGCGGCAGATCAGCGTGCCGATTTCGGCCCTGCTGCGCGCGGCGCGCGAGGTGAGAAAAGGCAATTTGTCCTATCGCGTGGCGGTCAAAGCAATGGACGAACTGGCCACCTTAGTCCGCGGCTTCAACGAAATGATGCATGAGCTGGAAGCCAACGCACGCGAGCTCGAAAGCCGGCGCCGCTTCACCGAAGCGATTCTCGAGAGCATCCCCACTGGCGTGATTTCGCTATCGCCGGACGGCCGCATCCAGCGCGTGAATCGCGCGCTGCATGGATTGTTTTCCGACGACCAGATTACGCGCGCGGTGCGCCTGGCCGATCTTTTCCCGACCGAAGACGTGATCGAAATCGAGTATCTGATGAAGCGCGCACAGCGCACCGGGCTGGCGGCCAGCCAGATCGACCTGGAATCGCCGCGCCAGGTTTTTCATCTGGCGGTGACGGTTTCCGCGCTGCCCGCGCGTCCGCCGGCCGCCACCGGATTTGTGGTGCTGCTGGAAGACACCAGCGAGCTGCTGCGCGCGCAGAAAGCGGCGGCCTGGCACGAGGTCGCGCGCCGCATCGCGCATGAATTGAAAAATCCGCTGACGCCGATCGCGCTGTCGGCCGAGCGCATCGCGCGGCTGCTGGATCGGGGCGCCCCCACCGCCGAAACCCAGCGCATCATTCGCGATTGCGCCGCGACCATCTCGCGCGAAGTGGAGTCGGTCAAAAATCTGGCCGACGAGTTTTCGCAATTTTCCAGGTTCCCCGCCGCGCAGCCGCAGGCCTGCGACCTCAACGAAATCGTGCACAACGCGCTGGACGTGTTCGCCGACCGGCTGGTGGGAATCGACCTGCGCGTTGAACTCGCGCCGAACCTACCGTCGGTTGAGGTCGATCCGGAACAGTTCAAGCGCGTGGTGGTGAATCTTGTGGACAACGCGGCCGAGGCGATGCGCGATTCCCTGGTGAAGCGCCTTCTCGTCGCGACGCGGGCGACTTCGTCCGACAGCGTCGAGCTGCTGGTCGCCGACACCGGGTGCGGCATCTCCGCCGGCGACAAGGAAAAATTGTTCCTCCCCTATTTCTCTACCAAAGGCCGCGGGACGGGCCTGGGGCTCGCCATCGTGAATCACATTCTTTCCGAACATCACGCGAGGATCAGGGTAGAGGACAATCGGCCCGCTGGCGCCCGCTTCTACGTCGAGGTTCAGGCGACCGTCGCGATGGAGACCGAGGCCCGCGCGTGAACTTAACCCGCCAACGGTCTCAGCCAGGTCGTTGGTATGTCCCCTCCTTCACAGTCGGGGTTCTGTGTCGGTACTGGAACCATGGAGGGGATCGCTCGGTAACGTTTCTACCGAGCCGCGACCACAGGGAGCGATCGTCGACCGCATGCCGCGAAAAGGCCCGCGCGTGAAAAACGCGCGTGTCCTGATTGTCGACGACGAGCCTGGCATTCGCGAATCGCTGCTCGGCGTGCTCGAAGACGAAGGCTTTCTGTGCGCCGCGGTCGAGACGGGCGAGCAGTGCCTGGAAGAACTCGCGCGGCAGAACTACGACGCGATTCTGCTCGACGTCTGGCTGCCTGGGATCGACGGCATGGAGACGCTGGCGCGCATTCAGGAAATTCCGTTCGATGAACGCCCCGAAGTGGTCATCATCTCGGGGCACGGCACCATCGAAACCGCGGTGAAAGCGACGAAGTTGGGAGCGTTCGATTTTCTTGAAAAGCCGCTGACCATCGAAAAAGTGACTGTCGTGCTGAACAACGCCGTGCAACAGCGCCGACTGGAATTGGAACTCGCGCACCTGAAGGAGTCGGGCGGCGCGAAGTCCAACATCATCGGCGAAAGCGTCCCCATGAAGGCGCTGCGCCAGCAGCTCGGGCTGATGGCGGCGACCAACGGCCGCGTGTTGATTTTCGGAGAGAGCGGAACGGGTAAAGAGGTCGTAGCGCACGCGATTCACGCCGCCAGCGCGCGCGCCACGGAAGCATTCGTGGAAGTAAACTGCGCGGCGATCCCCGAAGAGTTGATCGAAAGCGAGCTGTTCGGCCATCGCAAAGGCAGCTTCGCCGGCGCCGGCGAAGACAAAATCGGCAAGCTGGAAAAAGCGCACGGCGGCACGCTGTTTTTGGACGAGGTTGGCGACATGTCGCTCAAGACGCAGGCCAAGGTGCTGCGCGCGCTGGATGAGCAGCGTTTCGAGCCGGTGGGAGCGGCGGAATCGATCCAGGTGGATGTTCGCGTGGTGGCGTCGACCAACAAGAATCTGGAGGAAGAAATCGAGCGCGGCAATTTTCGCGAGGATCTTTTTTATCGCCTCAACGTGATCCCGTTCCATGTGCCTCCTCTGCGCGAACGCATTGAGGACGTTCGCCTGCTGGCCGATTATTTTCTGAAAGAGTTCACCACCGCTTACGGCCGCAAGCCCAAGGAACTGACGGAGGAGGCCCTGCGCGTGCTGGAAGAGTATCCCTGGCCCGGCAATGTCCGCGAGCTGCGCAATCTGATGGAGCGGATCGTTATCATGAACCCGCAGGCGCGCGTGGACGCTCGCCACATCCCTCTGGACCGGGCCCGCCGCGCGGTCTTCGACCGTCCGATGGATCGCTTCGGCAGTTTGCAGGAAGTTCGTGAAGCGGCCGAGCGCGATTATATTTTGAAAAAGCTCGAAGAAGCAAAAGGCAATGTCACGCGGACGGCGGAGTTATTAGGGTTGGAGCGCAGCCATCTTTACAGGAAAATGAAAGCCCTCGGCATCGCGCCAAAAGAATGATTTGGCCTTATCCTCCTGGCCGTTCCTTGCGCGACGAGCTCGGCGTTGGAGTTGTGATGGTCGCCGCTGAGCGAATCGGCGACAACGGCTGCGCGAAACGGAGGGACGTGGATCGGCGGCAGGCGGCTCGCGAGGCCTCCGAATCTCGACCCAATGGTGTCCACCGAATGTATGGTAAAAGACGGTTATGCCTGAACCGAATCGCGCGCGGGCGCGGGAACTCGCGGCCCAAAGCCGCCTCTCCGGCGACCCCACCGGATGGTTTGAAAAGCTCTATCGCGAACAGGAAGAAGGACAAAGAGTGGTCCCCTGGACGGACGAAGGCCCGAATCCCAACCTGCTGCGATTCGAGGGAACGGGAAAGACCGCGCTGGTTGTCGGCTGCGGCTTTGGCGACGATGCCGAGGAGGTCGCGTCGTGGGGCTTTCGTACGGCGGCCTTCGACATATCGCCGTCGGCGGCGCGCGCCGCCAGAAGGCGTTATCCGGATAGCGTGGTCGATTACGTCACTGCGGATTTGCTGAAGCCCCCGGGGGAGTGGACGGGCCGTTTCGATTTCGTGCTGGAATGCTACACGCTGCAGGTGCTGCCGCCGGAGCTACGCCCGCAGGCGATCCGAAGCATTGCCGGATTCGCGAAGCAGGGCGGAAAGATCCTGCTGATCGCCAGAGGACGCGATGAGGATGGACCGGAGGGACTGATGCCGTGGCCGCTGATGCGCCGGGAAATCGGGGAGTTCGTTCGGTTAGGGCTTCGGGAGGAATCGTTTGAGGATTTCTTCGACAAGGAATCGCCGCCCGTGCGGCGGTTTCGAGCGGTATTCGTCAAATAAAAACACTACGGGTGTCGGAAAGGTCGTGAGCGGCCCGTAGTTCTACCGGGCCGCTGATTGGATTGAGTGTCTCTGGAATGGGTTCCAGGGCCGATTGCGTCCTTGATTAAGAACTCGGGGTTACCTGTTTTCCATCCTTTCGATGCACAACTCTCTGAAGCTACTCAGGCTGCCACACCTTGGCTTTATCGGATCGATCCAAAATTCCTTCCGGCAAGCCGTCCCACGGGCTCCGGAAGCTCAGCTCCACTGCAATACGACTACTTCGTGGCCACGAAGATTTCCTGGTTTGAGCGTACACCACCCAAAAACGAAGCCATTCACGTGAAAGGCGCTAAAATCGCAAAGAAGAAGGAGATAAATTCCCGCTTATTCCGTCACCTGGCCATTCCAGTGGCGCGCGCAGTGGTCGGGGGAGTTGATCCAGCGCGCCAGGGCGTCGGGATTCAGCAGGAGCTGGACCACGGTCGCCTCGTCGCGCTCTACGGCCGTGACCAACAATTTCCAGTCGGCGCCCTGCTGTCGCATGTAAACCAGCACCGTTTCTTCGTGACCGTCGCGGCGGGATCGTACCTCGACGAAAGGCCTCCAGGACCGGCCGACGGCGTTCAGCAGCGCCTCGGAGAGATTGCGGCCCTCCCGGTCGCGATCGCCGAGATGTTCAAACACCGCGAGGTCGATGTGCCTGGTCCCCGCCGGATGAATGGCAGCGGTAAACACATTCACCAGGCCGAACAAGGGAATCGAAGTGGGGCGCGTGTGAAATTCGTCGGAGATGACGCGCACGACCTCGGTGAACTCCCGGTCGGCGGCCCGCGCGAAAGAGGCGGTCAACAAGCAAGCGATTAAGATAGCGGATTTCATTTGTCGTCCTCCTTGTCCTTTTTGTCGTTTTTTCCCGGTCCGATGTCGATCTTGGGAATTCCCAGGTGGCCTCCCAGGTCGCGAATATCCTCCGGACGAATGGAGCCGACAATGTTGACAATGGTCAACTCCTTCGGGTCGGCAACCAGGACGACGAGTCCGGTGATCTGTCCCCCTTCGGTCTTGAGATAGATCTCGGAGTTCTCGCCTTTTTTCTTGCTGCTGGCGGCGACAATCCGCGCCCAGCCCGGAGAGTGCAGTTGCGCCCGCAGTTCCTCGACGTCGCTTTGATTGTACTGGTCGCGCTCGTCGAATTCGTAGCTCTTCACGTAGACGCCCTTCAGTCCGCCGATCAGCCGCTTGACCTTGGCTTCGTCCGGGTCCTTGTCGGACAGAAAACGGCTGGCGAGCTGCAGCAGCGCCCCGTCGAGCTGCACGTTGACCACATCCGACGCCTTGGCTTCGAGACGATCGAGGCCGGCCGGCATTTTAATCTCCTGGCCTGCGAGCGGCAGCACCGCAAGCAACGCTGGTATCGCAAATTTCATATACCTTCCACCTTCTGGCTGATTTTCTGTAGTTTCACGCTGGTGATTCTGAGCGCCAGCTCCAGGCGCGCTTTCGCTTCCCTGCCGGCCACCTCTTCGCGGGCCATTTCACTTCGCCGATGCTGCCACACCGAGCCGGCGATCACGATCAGAAGCGCGGCGACCGCCGCCGTCCACCACATCCTGATCGAGGCCCGGCGCTCCCTGGCCTGCCGCTTGACCGCGCCCAGCACGCGCGCCTCGAAAAACGGCGACGGCTCTTTTTTCTGGAGCGCGTCCTGTATCTGTCTCTCGAAATCGTCCATCATCGTATATCTCCCATGCTGCGATCGATTTTCTCGCGCAACATCGTGAGCGACCGCTGCAAATGACTTTTCACCGTCCTTACGGGCATATCCATCGCCGCAGCGATCTCCTCCGGCATCATGTCTTCCTGATAGCGGAGGATCATCACCATGCGTGGCTTTTCGGGCAAAGATCCTATCAACGACTGCAACCGGCGATTCAAAAAATGGTCTTCGGGAATGTCCTCCACCGAGAGCACCGGCGCATCGGCCAAACCCACGGCAGCCTGCACTTTCCGCTTGCGCACATAATCGATGGAACGGTGGCTGGCGACTTTCCTCAGCCAGAACGTCATGTGCGCATCGCTTTCAAATTCGTCAAAACGCCGGTGGAGCCGGAGGAACACGTCCTGCGCCACTTCTTCGGCGGACGCGCGGTCCCGCAGGAAATGGTAGGCGATACTGAAGACCATGGACTGCTGCGCGCGCAACACGGAAGCGAAAGTTCGCGGCTCAGCGCTGTCCACGCGGTCTTCCTTCCCGAATGCCTGGCCCGTCATGCTCACCGTTCTAATGACTAATAACGCACACCGCGCGCCGTGCGGACGCACAAATTTTTAGTAATCTTTCCTTAGGAACTAAATGAAAACCCGTATCTTCGCCTCGATTTTGTTTTGTGCGGTGTCGCTGACGGCGCAGGACAGCATCGCCGCCGGCACCTATAAAGGACAGTGGAGCGGCGCCAGCGGGGGCGGCGACATCCATATTACGTTTCGCGACGGGGCAGGCGCGCCCGAGATCGGATTTACGCTCGGCGGTCAGGAAATCACCTGTAAAGTAATCTCTTATAAGGCCGACGGCGCGAGATTCAAACTGGTTTACGAATTCGACGCGCAAGGTACCCTGCTGCAATCGGCGACCGAGGCGACGGTGAAAGGCAAGACGATCGAAGGCGCCTATAAGACCACGGCCGGCGATCAGGCGGTCGACAGCGGGACATGGAAAGCGACGGCTCCCTGATTTTCTGCGTGCGTTTCCATGGCTGTGGTAGCCTAGGTTTGTACGGTTTTTCCTCAGCATTGCGCCCGTAGCTCAGTTGGATAGAGCGTCTGGCTACGAACCAGAAGGTCGGCCGTTCGAGTCGGTCCGGGCGCACCATAAAATCAATAGTTTACGTCCTATGATGGCTGTGCCACGCGGCCTTTGGTAGCAACGCTGGTAGCAGCCGGCTTCGGCACGAGAATTTCGTCCATCTTGGTCGCAACCTGCTTCTGTACCTCAGGGAGCACATGCGCGTAGGTCTGCATCGTGAACGATACTTGCGAATGCCCGAGGAGTTCTGTGATGTAACGCGGACTTACGCCCTGGGCGAGGAGTAGGGTGGCGGCGGAATGGCGGAGGTCATGGAAGCGGATCGCGGGAAATGGGACCTGAGGCGGCGGCGCGTCCTTATCTTTCGACTTCGGCCTAGTGATCCCGTAGTATTCGCGCAGCAAATCGCGGGCGTCCATCGGCGTTCCAACGCGGGTTGCAAACACGTACCCCGTAAGGGAGGAGTGAACCACCATTGATCCAAGTTGGAGCGCGAGAAGGTGACACCGCTCGAAGTTCCAGATTGGAGCGGAACACGTGCGGAAGCGGCGAAGCATGAATTCGCACAAAGTGCGACTCGAATGTATTCTGGAAGTGCCGCCCAGTCATTGCGTTGCGATGGTGTCACTGGTGGAAAGTGGTGTCACACGGAGGCCTATTCGACCCATGAGGTCCCGAACCCATGAAGTGTGCCGCGCCATAAAGAGCGACGGCGACCTCTACAATCCATTTGCAATAACCGATGGAAACGTCTGCCGCCTACTTGGAAGATCCGCCGATGACCGGCCTCAGCTCAGCCGATTAAGATACTGCTTCACGAAGTCGCAGCCCACCTCGGCGATGTAGGCGTCGGTCAGGCGCTTGGTGATCGGACCGGGCGGCCGGCCGTCGCCGATCTTGGCGCCATTGAAGGTGCGCACACCGGCGATGCAGAGGCTGGTGGAGGTCAGGAACATCTCTTCAGCGTTCTCCGCGTCGAAGAGATCGATGTCGCCTTCAATCACTGAAATGTCGAGCTTGCGTGCGAGATCGAGCGTCATCTGGCGGCTGATGCCGGCAAGGACGTAACGCTCGCTCGGGGTATAGGCTGCCGTCCCGGACGACAAAAATGTTGCTGCCGAGTCCCTCGGCGACATTGCCGTTCACGTCGAGCAGCACCGCCCAGGCATCGGGATCGTGCGCTTTGACGGGCTGCTCCGCGACGACCATGTTCAGGTAGTTGTGCGTCTTCGCGCGCC
>CAVVNE010000058.1:0-9250 GCA_963749245.1 Bryobacterales bacterium | reverse complement strand
GCTTCAGCGCCTGACGTACCTGTTCGTGATCTTCATTCTTTTTCCGCTGGTGATCTGGACGGGACTGGCCATGTCGCCGGCCTTCGGGTCCGTGTTTCCCGCGGCGGTCACGGTGCTCGGCGGACGGCAATCGGCGCGCACGATTCATTTCTTCATCACGATATTTCTTACTGCTTTCCTTCTGGTGCATATCGCGATGATCTGTCTGGCCGGATTCGGAAACCGCATGCGAGCCATGATCACGGGCCGCGCAGGCGCAAGGAAGGAGCACGCATGAGCATCTCGCGACGCAAACTGATCACCACCGGGCTCGTGGCCACGGCGGGCGCATCGGGCCTAGCCGTGGCCGCCAAGCTTGCCGACAAATACGGCCTGATCCCGCCCGATCACGGCGGCATCTACGGCGCCGGGGAAACGCTGAACTACGCCTGCCAGAGACTGCTGACGAAGCATTCGATGGCTCGCGAGTTCCCCCGCAGCCTGATTTCGAAGCCTCCGTTCGCCAACGAGACCTCGCCTCCGAGCGAAGAGTTCCAGCGCCTTCAGGCCGGAGGGTTCGCCGGCTGGCGGCTTGCGGTCGACGGCATGGTCGCTCGGCCCGCCTCGTTTTCGCTGCCCCAGATCAAGAGCTACCCGTCCCGCAGCCATATCACTGAGATCGCGTGCGAAGAGGGCTGGTCGTATATCGCCGAGTGGATCGGTGCGCCTCTCTCCCATGTTCTGGACGCCGTGGGGATTCTGCCGCAAGCAAGGTATGTGGTCTACTTCTCGATTCAGAGCGACTGGTGGGACAGCATCGACATGGCCGACGCATTGCATCCTCAAACTTTTCTCGCGTATGGGTTGAACGGCGGTGAACTTCCAGTGGGCAACGGCGGGCCGCTGCGCATGCGGCTCCCCCGCCAGCTCGGCTACAAGAGCGTGAAGTACATTACTCGCCTCACCGTCACCGACAGTCTGAAGGGGTTCGGCAAGGGTCTGGGTTCGGCCGCGCCCGAAGGCGGTTATGCCTGGTACGCCGGCATCTGAAGACCTTGTAAGTAATTGTAAATACATTACTTATATTTCGTTAAACTAGCTCTTTCAATCAGCCGATAGAACACGCGACAGGTGATTGATCCACTTATGGCCGTGCACGCCCAATCGGCGACCGCAACCGGCAGCGTCCCGGAGCCTGCAGTTGAACCGGCTCCGCCGTCCTCGCCGGGCGAACTGGACCGGCTCAAAGGGACCTTCCTCGCCAGTTTGAATCACGAAATCCGGACGCCTCTCAGCGGCATTCTCGGGATGGCGGATCTGTTGCTCGAAACCAATCTGGACGAGGAGCAGCTCGAATACGTGAACGCGACCCGGCTGTGCGCCGAAAGCCTGTTCGAGATTCTGAACGCGACGCTGGAATATTCGGCGCTGGAGGCGGGCCATTTCTCGCTCGACGAGAGCGAATTCAGCCTGCGGGACCTGATCGAATCGACCCGCGCGCAGCAAGCGCTGAAGGCCGAATCGAAGGGGTTGACGATCCGGGCCAGCTACGGCCCGGGCCTGCCCGAGACGATGATTGGAGACGCGCCGCGGCTGCGGCAGCTGCTGAGTCATTTTCTGGCCAACGCGATCAAGTTCACGCATAGCGGTGGCGTGGAACTGCGGGTGCTGCGCGATCCCCGGGGGGTCGACATTCTGCGCGTCGAAGTGGAGGACACGGGCATCGGGATTCCCTCCGATCAGGTGGAGAGAATTTTCGAATCGTTCCGCCAGGTGGACACTGGTCTTTCGCGCTCCTACCCCGGATTGGGGCTGGGTCTGGCGCTGGCGAGGAAGCTCGCGTGGCTGATGCAGGGCGAGATCAGTGTGGCAAGTTCGCCGGGCGAGGGCTCGACGTTCACTCTCCGCATCCCGATCCGCACGGCGGAGACGGAAGCGGAACCGGTTCAGACGGGGGCGCGGGTGGAGAGCGGTCCGCTGGTGCTGGCGGTGGAGGATAACGCGGTCGGCCTGCGGATTCTGAAGCGGGCTCTGGAACGGCGGCAGGTGAAAGTGGACGGAGCGGTGTCGGGATTCGCCGCGCTGGAGGCGGCATCGCAGCGGCGCTACGATCTGGTCTTGATGGATCTCCAGATGCCGGGCATGAACGGACTGGAAACGACGGCGGAAATGCGCAAGATTCCGGGCTACGATGCGGTCCCGATCCTGGCGCTGACAGCGGATTTTTCAGACGAACTGCGCGAGCGCTGCCTCCGGGAGGGCATGCAGGCGTTTCTCTCGAAGCCCGTGGAACCGGTGCATTTATGGTCGGTAGTGTCGCGGTTTCTGGACGCCGGGGCGTCAGTCGAAGAGAGCGTTTAAAGGGACGGCGATGTCGGGATTCGAGGTGCGGAGGATTCCGTCCTTGGCCTCCAATAGACCCTCGCCTGTGTAGCGATATCCGCGGTGCTTGTGCGGATCTATGACCCAGATGTTCTCGACTCCCATGTCGATATAGTCGTCGAGGCGATCGATAAGAGATGTCAGAGAGTCCGCCTTCGAGAGGATTTCGATGCAGATAAGCGGCGGGGTGCGGACGATCTGCTCATAAGGAGCATCGGCGCGAAGCACACAGACGTCAGCGACGCGAAAGTGGTTTGGTCCCACCTGTACTCGCTGTGCAATCAGGACGATGATGCGCCGTTCTTTCTCCTCGTTACAAAGCAAGGCGGCGACAAGACCCTGCGGTCTGCTGTGCTCATATTCGCCCAAGTTGCGCTCGAGAACCTTTCCGTCCACATAATCGGAATCCGGGCGATAGCTCGTGTGGAGATACTCGGTTACTGAGGTTTGTGGGGCGGTTGCCATGCATCGAGTGTAATCTATGAGGCGCACTATCGCGGCCTAGAATGGGCCGATTGCCAATCGGCCGCAGGCTGCCAGCCTGCACCACAAAGGCCGATTGTGGACGGGCCACGCGATAACCAGTTTACTCGTGCCGGAGCGCGACCATGGGATCAATCGACGCGGCCCGCCGCGCGGGCAGGCCACCGGCGATAAAAGCGGCGGCGAGGAACACGACGGCCGCCGTCGTCATCACCAACGGGTCGACTGGGCGGATGCCGAACAGCAGCGAACGGACGAACGTCATCAGAGCGAGCGAGGCCGCCAGGCCGGTCAGCAACCCTCCGGCGATCATGCCTAGCATGTCCTTCAGGACCAGGAATACCAGTGCTGGAGGCCGGGCGCCCAGCGCCGCGCGGATGCCGATTTCCCTGGTGCGCCGCGTCACCGAATAATTCAGCAGGCCGAACAACCCGATCGCCGCGAGCACCAGGCCGAGGAAGGCGAAGACGCCTCCGATGCCGGCCAGCAGTTTTTCGCGCAGCAGCGTGTTGCCGATCAGCGTATCGAGCGTGGTGACGTCGCGGACGTGGGTGCCGTGTCCGATGGCTTGCGCCTCGCGATCGACCATTTTGACGACCGAGCCGAGATCGAGTGGGGAGCGGAGGTACAAGGTGATGTAACTTTCGCCTCGCTGGACGCCGTACAGGATGGGCTGCGGGCCTTCGCGGAGGGATTCATAAGCGGCGTTTCCGACCACGCCGACGATTTCGTGACTCATCAGTTTGTTATCGTCGGCGGGCGTCTGGAATAGTTTGCCGACGGGGTTTTCGTTTCCAAAATATTTCCGCGCGAAGACCTGATTAATGATGGTGGGGCGCGGACCCTTATCCGGATCTTCATTGCCGAAATATCGCGGCGCATGTACGCCGTCGCCAACGGCGGGCGGCAGACCGGTGTGATGATAATCGCGGTCGCGCTGTTCGAAATCGCGGCCGGTCAGCAACGGAATTCGCATCGCGGCGAAATAGCGGGGCGAGACCGACATGGCGCGCTCTTCGCGGTCCGACGGAGCCCGGCCCGGAAGAATCACTTGAGTGGCGCCATATCTCCCTTCGAACATCGATCCCAATTGCGCCAGGCCGGCGCTTTCAATCCCCGGCAGAGTCTCCATGCGGCGTTGCAGATCGTCGGCGAAGATATTCAGCTCGGGCTTTTGCGTGATGTCGCTGAGTTCGGTGCTGACGTCGACGACGGCCACGTGGTGCGGGTTGAATCCGGTATCGACGGCGAACAGATTTTTCAAGCTGAACAGGAAGCTCGCGCCGGCGACGATGAGGGCGAACCCGAAGGCAACCTGGATGCCGACGAACACTCGCCCCAGACGGAGCTTGCCGGTTTGCATGCGCGCGCCGTGAAGCTCCCGCAGGGGCTTCGTGCCGGAGGCTTGCCACGCGGGGAGCAATCCGAAGAATACGGCGGCGAGGGTGGAGACGGCGCCGCAGAAAAGAAGCACGCGCGTGTCCGCCCCAAAAAAACCAGGCGAGAGGGCGAAGCGGACCGGGTCCGTTTCCTTCGAAAACATCGCGACCAGAGCAGGCGCTGTCGCTTGGGCGAGGATCCAGCCGAGTCCGCCGGCGATGAGAGAGAGCAACAGGCTTTCGGTGAGGAGCTGGCGAATCAGGCGCGAGCGGCCCGCGCCGAGCGAAATGCGCATCGCCATTTCAGAAGATCGCGCGGTGGAGCGGGCCAGCAGGAGACTTGCGACATTGGCGCAGGCGATCAGCAGAATTCCGGCTCCGACGCCGAGCACGATCCACAAAGGTCGCGCGAAGGCGGTTTGAAAATTCGAAGAGCCTCTGGCGCCTGGCCGCACGAACAGCGGCAACTCGCGAAACTGCTTTTGAATCGAAGGAGGCATGGTCGGGTGGGTCTTGACCAGCTCGTCCTCGGCGGCGCTGAAGATCGGTTGGAATCGGGCCTGTAACTGCGAGCGGGTTGAGCCCTCATTCATCCGGCCGAGGATTCGAAACCAGCTCCAGCCTAAGTTGGCGAACGCGGCCTTGCTGTACATCATGGCGGGCATCCAGATGTCGACGAATTTGCCGGGCTCGACGCCAAAAAATCCTTGGCGCGCGACGCCGATGATTTGGGCGCCGCCGGCGGCCATGAATGAGTTCATTGAAATCTGGATGCGCTGGCCGACGATGTGCGGGTCGCCATGGAAACGGCGCTGCCAGTAGTCGTAGCTGATCACCACGTAAGGCTCGCCCCACGGCACGCGATCCTCGTCGCGCGAAAAGACGCGGCCCAAAGCCGGAGGGACGCGCAAAATGTCGAAGGCTTCCCCGGAGACGAACTGGCAAATCGCTTTCTCGGTGGGCGCATTTCTGTCGGGAATATAGACGTCGTACTGGCTTCCGAAGCTGAACAGAGCGAGGCGCGCGGAGTCTGCGGCGGCGGCGCGAAATTGCTGATATTCGGGATAGCTGAAGGATTCGCGGAGGCCGGAGGGTTCTTCGCCCGGGTCCAGGATCTGAGGCGAGGCGAGCGTGAACAGGCGATCCGGCTCCGGTACGGGCAGGGGACGCAGCAGGGCGGCGTCGACGATGGAATAAATCGCGGTGTTGGCGCCGATGGCGAGGGCCAGCGAGAGAATCGCGGTGAGGGCGAAGGCAGGACATTTTCGCATCCCTCGCCCGGCGTAGCGGAGGTCCTGCAGCGTCGACTCGAGAATCGCCGACAGCTTTATCTCGCGGCTCTGTTCGCGGAGTTGGGTGACGTTGCCGAAACGTCGCGACGCCTCGCGGTGCGCTTCTTCGTCGCTCAGGCCCTGGTCGCGCAGAGCGGCGGCGCGGCGTTCGAGGTGGTCGGACAGTTCGTCGCGAAGGTCGCGATCGAGCTGTCTCGGATGAAGCGCGTTGCTTAGTTTAGAGAGCCAGGACATTTGGACTCCTCAACAGATGGGCCGATTACCAATCGGCCGCAGGATGCCATCCTGCCCCACAAGAACCGATCCGGCCGTCTGGGGCGGGCTATCAGCCGGCAGCCGCCTTCCAAGGCGGCTTTTCGGGCAGCCTCATGCATGGCGCAGGACTCGGGCGACGCCGGCGGAAAATCCGGTCCAGCGCTCGGTTTCGGCGGCCAGTTGTTTCTTGCCGGCGCGGGTTAACTGATAGATGCGCGCGCGGCGCTTGTTTTCAGTGACGAGCCAGTCGGCGCTGATCCATCCGGCTTCCTCCATCCGGTGGAGGGCGGGGTAGAGCGACCCTTCATCGATCCGGAGCGCTTCGTCGGACAGCTCCTCGATGGCGCTGGCGATCCCGTAGCCGTGCAGAGGGCCGCGGCGGCCGAGGACGGTGAGGACCAGAAGATCGAGTGCGGTTTGGGCGGAAGCCATATACTTAGTTGGCTAGGGTAGCCGACTAAGGGGTCTTTGTCAATGGGCCGAATCAGGACTCGAAGATGCTGGCCAGGGGAACGGAGATGTTCGAATCGGCTACGCGAAGTTCGCCGTCGATGGCTTCGATGGTTCCGTCCGCGCCGTAAGCATACGCGCGGCGCTTGAGGGGATCGATCACCCAGATGTTGGCGACTCCCAAGGATATGTAGTCGTCCAGTCGATCGACGATTGATGAGAAGGAATCGTCCTTCGAAAGAATTTCGATGCAAATTAAGGGAGCCCCGGTGACGATCTGCTCGTACGGAGCGTCCTTCGAAAGCACGCAGACGTCGGGAATGCGAAAGCGATTCGGGGTCACCTGCACGCGCTGCTCAGTTAAGGCCCACAAACCCCAATCGGCCCTCCGGGCCAGGAAATACGCCGCTAGAAGCGCCTGCGGCTGGCTATGATCTCGTTCGCCCAAGTTGCGCTCCTGAACTTCTCCGTCCACGTAATCGCGGTCGGGGCGATACGTCGTATGGAGATACTCGTCCACCGAAATTTGCGTGGCGGCTGCCATGTTTTCAGTATAGTGCGCTAACCTTGGATAGTTTCATGTCAGATAAAAAACTGCAAGTCATCCCGCTGGGGGGCCTGGGCGAGTTCGGTATGAACTGCATGGCCGTCCGGTACGGCGATGACATTATTGTTCTCGACGCGGGGATGATGTTCCCCGACGCGGAACTTATGGGCGTCGACATCGTCACGCCGGATTTCACGTACCTGGAAGAGAACGCGCAGTACGTGCGCGGGCTCGTCCTAACGCACGGACACGAGGACCACATCGGGGGCGTGCCGTTTCTGCTCGCGCTGATGAAGATTCCCGTCTACGGCACGGCGTTCACGCTTTCGCTCGTCGAGAGGCGCCTCGAAGAGCACGAGATGTTGAAGGAGGCGAAGCTCAACCGGGTCAAGCCGGGCGAGGTGCTGGTGCTCGGTCCGTTCTCGATCGAGTTCATCCATGTGACGCATTCGACGGTGAGCTGCGTGGCGCTGGCGATCACCACGCCTCTGGGCGTCATCATGCACACCGGCGATTTTAAAGTGGACCCGTCGCCGACCGACAACGAACTGTTCGACCTGCACAAATTCGCCGAGTACGGCAAGCGAGGCGTGCTGCTGTTGATGTCGGATTCGACCAACGTCGACCGGTCCGGGTACACGGAGAGCGAGCGCGCAGTGGCGCCGAGGCTGGCCGATTTGTTCATGCGCGCGCCACGGAAGATCGTGGTCACCTGCTTCAGCTCCTCCATCCACCGGCTGCAACAGATTATCGATGCCGCCGACGAATATGGCCGCAAGGTGGCGTTCATCGGCCGCAGTATGATGACGGCGACGGAGATCGCGCACGATCTCGGATTTCTCACCATCCCCAACGGCATTCTGCTGCGTCCGCAGGACCTGGCGCAGACGGCGCCGAGCAAGGTGTGCGCGATCGTCAGCGGCACGCAGGGCGAGCCGATGTCGGCCATGTCGCGCGTGGCGGTGGACAATCACAAGCACCTGTCGATTGAAACCGGCGACGTGGTCGCATTGAGTGCGCGCATTATTCCGGGCAATGAGAAAGCGATTTACCGCATGATGAATCACATCGCGCGGCGCGGCGCCGACCTGGTGTACGGTCCCATGAATCCGCCGATCCACGTTTCCGGTCACGGCAGCGCGGAGGAGCTGCGGCTGATTCTGAACCTGGTGCGTCCGAAATACTTCGTCCCGATTCACGGCGAGTATCGCCAGATGACCAAGCACGCGCAACTGGCGCAGCACCTGACGCATTACAACCTGGAAGCGACGTTCGTACTGGAGTCGGGAGAGACGCTGGAGATCGACAATAAAGGCGCGCGGAAGGGCGAGCCGGTGACGGTCGGACGGATCTGCATCGATTCCGGGACGCTCGACGAAGTGGTGGAGGATGTGGTCATTCGCGACCGCCGCCATTTGTCGGAAGACGGTTTTGTGCTGCCGATTATCGCCATCAACAAACATACGGGCGTGTGCGAGGGGCTGCCGGAGATTGTGAGCCGCGGGTTCATTTCTCTGGACGACCGGTCGGACGTGATGGAGGAAGCGCGCAAGATTGTGCTGAAGACTCTGAACTCGTCGTCGGCCGAAGAGCGCACGGATTTCGGCGTGATGCAGGAGAAAATCCGCGCGGATCTGAAGAGGTATCTGACGAAAGAGACCTCGCGCCGGCCGTTGATTATGCCGGTGATTTTAGAGGTTTAATAGAAGTAGAGGGTTCGCTCATTACGGATCTCCAGCTCTACGTTGCCATCGGTTTCCCGGTAATCGCCGTGTTGGCGAGCCTGACCGTGAGTCTCGTGCATATCTCGGCCATTCGCGAGGACATCGGCGAGATCCGTTCCGACATGAAATTGATCACCGGAAAGATTTACGAATTGATGAGCGAAAAGAGATGAACTGTGAATCCCGAGTCCATCCTGGATTTCCTGAGGGGCATCTAAGATCGAGTCGCCGAGCGTTATGGCTGGACCAGCGGAATCGGCGCGGAGATCCAAAACTTGTTGGGATAGCTGAAAGAGATCCTGATCTTCTCCTGCAGGGGACTTTCCCCCAACACAAAATTGAAGACGAGCATTACCTTCTTATCCGCGCAGGACTTCAGGAACGCTGACTCCCGAAGCGATTTTTCGACGTCGGGCACGAATAGGCCGCCCGACTTGGCCGAGGAACCCTGCTGAGGAGTCCAATCAAAAGAGATATTCCCGATGGCTGCGTCGCGGTCCAAGTTGCACCCCGACGGTCAAGGTTCCCGCGATTCGTGCCTGTTTGGGGAGGGGTGGAGGTAGCTGGGGGATCTCCAGCCGTTCGACGCAGGGGATGTTCGTCTCGGTCTGCGCCATTAGAGGCAATCCGGCGAAGCATCAAGAAGGTACGCGCGCGCATACCGTAAGTCTTACACTAAAACCATGGACATCACCGACGCTTCGGGCTACCCGGGGTCCGCGGAGCAGGTTTTTTCGCCCGAAAATGAAGAACAGCTTA
>CAVVNE010000057.1:0-9543 GCA_963749245.1 Bryobacterales bacterium | reverse complement strand
CGCGCTAGCCCTGGGCGCGGCGCTAAATGCGCAGCCCGCGCGCCCGCCCATTATAGGCGTAGCGCATATTGGTCTCAAAACCAACGATCTCGCGGCCGCGCGAAATTTTTATGGACGGGACCTCGGATTTCAGGAGCCGTTCACGCTCGACAAGGCGACCGGCGGATTGCTGCTGACCTATTTCAAGGTCAACGACCATCAGTACATCGAAGTTTTTCCCGAGTTGAAGGATGACGCGGAAGATCGTCTCTCTCACATCGCCTTCGAGACCACGAACATCCGCCAACTGCGCGATTATCTGGCCGCGCATGGCGTCAAAGTGCCGGAGACGGTGAAGCCCGGCCTGGACGGAAACATCAGCATGATGATCAAGGACCCCGACGGCCACAACGTGGAACTCGTCCAGTACATGCCCGGCTCGCTCCACACGCCGCAACTTCGGGAAATTTCTTCCTTCCACGCGGATCTCCGATCACATCATCCACGTCGGCGTCATCGTCGAAGATCGCGCCGCAGCGGACCGGTTTTATAAGGACATTCTCGGGTTCCGCGAGATGTGGCACGGAGGAAGAACCGACGACCGCACCGATTGGATCGACATGCGCGTGCCGGACGGGACCGATTGGCTGGAATACATGCTGAACGTCCACAACCCCACGCCCAAGACGAGGGGCGTCATGAATCACCTGGCACTCGGCGTTCCGAGCGTCGAGCGCGCAGCCGCGACGCTTGCCGCGCGGGGGATGAACAACGAGAAGCCGAAGATCGGCCGCGACGGAAAATGGCAGTTGAATCTCTACGACCCGAACCTGACGCGAGCGGAGCTGATGGAGCCCGAACCCGTCCAGACGCCGTGCTGTTCGCCTTTTATCAAGCCCTGACCGGCGCCGGGAAAGCCGGCATGCCGCGAATTTCCACCACGTGAGCCGCGTGCGTTTCCGCGTGCCGCGCATTTCCGCACAGCCACTGATAAGCGTCAAGCATTCCGAGGACCGAATGCGGAACGAAATGGCTGCGGAGATCGTCCGTCGTCGAGCGCGCGAACTCGATGGATCTCTCGCGCGCAGCGAGAAAAGCGGCAACCGCATCCTTCAGGGAATCGAATCTTGCCGCGGGCTTCAATCCCTCCGGGGCGCGATTCGCGCCGCGCGGAATCGGCGTCTCGCGGATTTTTTGTTCCCGCGCTCGCCTCTCCTCCACGGTCTCCGGATGCGCCGGTGACTCGAGCGACGTCTTCACCAGCGCGACCAGCGCGTCGTCGGAAACGGCCAGATGCTCAATATATTCGAGAATCGACCAGCGCTCCGGCATCGGTTTCCATCGCGCCTGATCCTCGGTTACGCCGTCGACCGCATTCAGCACGGCGATCTTGCTGCGCTCTAGCAGAGCCAGCGCGGTTTCACGTTCTTTATCGGTGATCATGGTGCAAACATAATATTAAAGAAACCGGGCGGCGCAAAGGCCCGCGATCAACAGCAGGCCGAACTCCGTGTGCAGCTTCACTCCCGTCAGCCACGCTTGGTGCAGCGTATCGCGCGAATCGTCGCGATAAATCAGCTTCATTTGTCCGGCCGCGCGGGGAATCGTCAGCATCACCAACAAAACCGGCCACGGCAGCCATCCGGCAAGCACCCCCGCGGCGACGGTAGCATACGCGGCTGCGTCGATAATGGCAAGCGCGTGGCTCGCGCCGCGCCGGCCGGTGAGGGTCGCGAGCGTGCGCTTCCCGTGGTCGACGTCGGCGTGAAAGTCGCGCACATCGTTCACGTGCATGATCCCCGCTGCCAGCAGCCCGATCGGAATGGACACTGCGAAAGCGCTTCGCGAAAACTGTAGCGCCATTACGTAGTAGGCGCCGCCCACCATGACCGGCCCCATGAAGAGGAACACCGTCACGACGCCCAATCCGAGATAGCCCAGGCGCAGAGGCGGTCCCGCGTAAAAATATCCGGCCAGCACCGCCGGCAGCCCGAGCCACAGAATCGCCGGTCCGCAAAGCCACGTCAGCGTAAGCCCGCAAGCGATTCCGCCCGCGAAACAAATCATTCCGCCACGACGCACCCGGGCCGGCGTCAACAAACCGGCGTGAACCACAGCCGACGAACTTTTCGTATCGGCCCGGATGCCCGGTCCTGCTCCGCCGCCCTTGTAGTTATAAGAAACGTTGGTGAGATTCGTGCCGGCCTGGATGAGAACCGAGCCCAGCCAGGCGATCAAAATCCGCCAGCTCCAATAGCCGTCGTGCACTGCCACGGCTGCTCCGGCGAAAACGCCGATCGTGGAAATCGCCAGCGATTTCACGCGGCATGCCTGCATCCAGACAGCGACAGCGGACGGTTTTTTGATGCTAGCTTGCATACGCGGCGTCGAGCCGCAGTGGCGGCGTTGTCTCGATGGTCAACAGGCGATCCCGATACGCATCGAGATACTGCGCGCGCTGCTCCGGGGACACGCGCGCGGCCGAGTACGCGATGAATGGCGGCAACACTTCGAGTCCGAGATAATGCAGCATCCCGCGGTTGACCGGCAGCAGCAGCTCGTCGATATCTCCGTTGCGGCCCTCAGGCCCGTACGTTTGCGCCGGAGCGCCGGTGGTCAGCGCGAGCATCCCTCGTTTTTGAGGGAAAAATCCCTTGTCGTAAGCCGCGCCGATGTCGTAGGAAAAACCCATCGCGAACACCCGGTCCACCCATCCCTTCAGAATCGCGGGCAGTGAAAACCACCACAAGGGGAACTGGAACAGCAGGAAGTCGGCCCACAGGAACTTGTCCATTTCTTCCTGAAGTTCCGGAGTGAATAGGCCGGCCTTATGCGCGTGAATCTGCTCGCGCTGATAACGGAAGCAACACGGGTCCTGGCGATCGAGAAAATCGTCCGGCCCGCCGACGGGATCGAACTTCATCGCGTAGAGGTCGGAGACCTTTACCTGGTGGCCGGTGGACGTCAGGACCTGTACGGCAAGATCCTTCATCGCCCCGTTGAACGACTGCGGCTCCGGGTGCGCGTACACGATGAGAACGTTCATGATTACCTCAGAATTGGAATCGCAGCGCGAACTGCATCTGCCGGGGCGGATCGGTCGCGCGAATCGAGCCGAAGCTTGCGAGCGGCGCCGAGACCGGCTGACCAAAGTGCGCCGGCAGCGCGCCGGTCAGGTCGCCCGCTCCGTAGACAGTGTTGATGTCGATCACGTTCAGCGTATTGGCGACGTTAAAGACTTCGGCGATGGCTTCCGCCCGGAGTTTTTCCCAAATGTGCAGCGTGCGCGACAGCCGTAAATCGAAGTCGACCAGCCGATCGCCGCGATACGTGTCCCGGCCCAATAACCCTACGCGGTCGGTGTTCGCATTGCCGTCGTGATTGACGTCCTGTCCGGCAAAAACGGTGTAAAACGTCGGGCTCTGCGCGGTGCCGGTGATCGCGAAACGAAAATCGCGAAGCAGCCCGTGCGCCGGTCCTTGCATGAGCCAGGTGGTCACGAATCGCTGCGGAACATCCTGTTTCGAGTTGGCGCGTTCCAGATAGCGGCGGTACGGGTCCTGGGCGTATCCATTCAAAGAAGGATCGGCCGAGTCGTCGATGGTGTGGGACCAGGTGTAGCTCGCGTTGACTGAGAAGTGATTCGAAAACCGCTTTAGCAGCGTGGCAGTGCCGCCGTTATAGGTCGACTGTCCGGCGGCATCGAAGAACAACGACAAGGGCGAAATCAACGGGTCAATCGTATTGGTCGACGTGTTCACCGGGGAGACAGCGTAGTTCGCACGGCCGTCGGGAAGCGTAAGCGTGGTGGGCGCAACGTTGCCTCCGTAAGCGCTGGGCAATTCGAGCCCACGTACGCCCAGATAGTTCAAAGAAAGAATCGTGTCATGCGAAAGTTTCACGTCAATCTGCGCGTTGTATTGATAGCTGTAGGGACCGCCGTGGTTGTAGCGCTTCACCGTGGACACGAACTCCAGTGCGGGGGAAAAATTGGCCGGGCTCAGGGCGGGATAGACTCCCGTATGAAGGAACTGGAGCGCGGCCGGAGTGGCGAGCGCCGGGTTCGAATAGAACGGATTGTGCAGGACGTTGTTGAACACCGCGTAGCTGTTGCCCTGCGGCAGACCGAACTCGCCATCCTGTCCGGCGACCATCGCCATCAGGTAGACCAGCGAATACGCCTGCCCTTGAAACTCGCCCGCGCCGGCGCGCAACGTGATCCGGTCGTTCAAGCTGTACGCAATTCCGGCCCGTGGCTGAAACGATTTGTAATAACGTTGGAACGCAAACTCCGGCATCAGGTTCGCATCCCATCGCAATCCGTAATTGAGCGTCAGCTTGCGGCTGATTCTCCACTGGTCCTGCGCGAAAAACCCGACCGTGGTCAACGCGGTCGATTGGTGGACGTAGGAGTTGTACGTGGGCAGATTCGCCTGGCTGGTGAAGCCCGCCGGCGCGTTGGGACGGGTCCCGTCGGGCATCTGGGAGTATCCGAACGTCACCACGTAGGGCGCGTTGAACGGCGCCAAGCCAAGGAACCCGTTCAGATTCGGAAACACAATGTATGCCGGATCGAAAGGATCGTAATAAAAGTGATCCGAGACCGGCGAAACATCGCCGCCCACCCGGAACATATGCGTACCCTTCACCCACGTAACGGCGTCGCTCGCTTCAAAACGAAATTCGTTGTAACCGTCGATGGCGTTGAAGTGGCGGCCCATGTCGAGCGTGTTGGCGATCTCCAGGTGCGGCTGATCGGTGACCGACGGAAACGCAAAATCGCGGTTGGCGAACTGAAGCATCGTCTGGTTGATCATGTTGGGCGACAGCGTGTAGGTCCAGTTCACCGTGCCGGCATGGTCGTCGATATTGGCGTTACGGAAGTTTGACGGCGCGCTCAACTGATTGGTCGCGGCCGGAAGATTCGTGTCCCGATCCTGGTGAAAGCGATAGCTGATCCCGAACACGCTGCGATCGCTCGCCTGGTAATCGATGCGGCCGAGCGCTGCGTCGTAATTGGTCGTGCGCAGCACGCCGTTCAACACCTCCGGCGGCAGCCCGAACGATACCTTGGCTTGATTGATTGCCGTCAGATTGTTCAGCAGAATCGACGAATAGAACGGCGATTCATCGCGCCGCTGGCCTTCGTAGTTGAGAAAATAGAACAGCTTGTTTTTCACCGCCGCGCCGCCCAGAGTCGCCCCGAACTGATTCTGCCGCAACTCGTCAAAGCCCGCCGGCGCGAGAATGTTGCGCGCATCCAGGGCATTATTGCGGAAGTAGTCATACAGGGATCCATGCAGGTCGGCAGTGCCGGATTTCGTGACGATGCTCACCACGCCCGCCGTCGCCGGCCCGAACTCGGCCGAGTATGTCGTGTTCAAGACGCGAAATTCGAGGACTCCTTCCTGCGAGGGCGTGGAGCGCGCACGCCCGAAAACCCGGTTCATGTCGTCCGCGCCGTCCACCATCACCAGGGTGGTCGACTCATGGAGCCCGGCGAACGATAAATCGATCTGGTTGGGCTCGCCCGGAGTGGACGGGTTGGCCACATTACTGCGCCCCTTATGGACATCGGGCGTCAGCAGAACGAAATCGAGAAACTGGCGGCCATTGATCGGCAGTTCGTCGATGCGCCTTGGTCCGATGACTTGGCTCAGGTCGGTGCGTGTCGGTTCCGTAGCCTCCGGCTGCGCCGAAACGGTGGCTTCCTCCCTAGCTTCGGCGATGCGGAGATGCAGATCGAGCGCCGCCTGCTGGCCGACCGTCAGCTCGATGGGAACGCGCAGCGCGGCGAACGCACCCGCGCTGGTGGCAACGTCATATAGCCCCGGCGCGAGATCCGTGAAACGATATTCCCCAGATGCCGACGTTTTCGTGGTCCACGTCCGTCCGGTTTCGGTGTGATTCAGGACTACCGCCTGGCCCGGAACAGGAAGTCCGGATGGATCCAGCAGCGTGCCTGACAATTCGGCTGTCGCACCGACTTGAGCGGTGGCAATCGTCGAAAAAAGAACAAGCACAATTCCTGTAATTAGCGAATAAATCACTCTCATTTGTCGCGCTCCCCTGAAAACTGGTTTTACACGTGCAATTCAGTTTCCACGGATAACGTCTATTCGTTGTGCTATTTAGCTGCGGCGTGTCTGCGTCCGACGGCCAACAGCAGCGTGAGATAACCCAGTCTGGCTGGGCTCGAAGTTAAATGTTCAGCGCCTGTTCCGCCGCGCGCTTCCCTTGCGCAAGCGCTCCCGTCGCGTTCTGATGGCCATTTAGCTCGGCATGGGCGATCGAGGGATCTTCAGCTCCGTGAACAACTCGTCCATTTGATTGCCGGAGCCGGCGCGCGGAACGCCGAAGTCGTTCGACGCCTGCGGGCCGATCAGGCGCTGGCCGTTCACTTCAAATTCGTTCTGCTTGCAATGGCCGCCGAATATGGCGTGATTCTCGAGAATCACGCAGCGCTTGCGTCCGCCGGTCGCCTTCGCGAAATAGTAAGCGGCGCTCAGCCCACTTAATCCGCCGCCGACAATTATCAAATCGAACGTTTCGCCGGTGTCGGCCGCCCTTGAGTTGTACGCGCCGTCGCGAAGCTTGTGTCCGGCCTCCGTTACCGGCCAAGGGTCGCCATTGGACGCCGCGTAATCGCCGATGCCGCCGTAGCCGCTGAACGTATCCTGAGTCTGGCCGGGAGCGGGCTGACGCAGCAGCGCCGCGCCCACTCCGAGCAGAGTATTGTTGAGGAAATCCCGCCGCAGCATCCCTGCATCGTACATCGCCCGATCATTGCGGGTAAACTCACATCAATGAAGGAAAACCAGAGCGACAACCATCCAACCCGGCGCGAGGCCCTGATGGGAATGGCTGCCGCACCTCTGCTGGACGCCTCACCCGACGCTTCCATTTGTTTTCTGAGCGCCGTCGAGATGGCTCGCCTGATCCGCGCAAAGAAGTTGTCGGCTCGCGAGGCGCTCGCGGCGCATCTGAAACAGATCGAGCGCGTGAATCCGAAGGTCAACGCCATCGTGACGCTGGTTCCGGAAATGGCCGCCGAAGCCGCCGCCAAGGCCGACGAGAAGCAGGCTAAGAAGGAAACGCTCGGGCCGCTGCACGGGGTTCCGGTTGCGCACAAGGATCTGGTGGACACGAAGGGCATCCGCACGACTTACGGATCGCTTCTTTACAAAGATTACGTTCCCACCGAGGACGCCCTGATCGTCGAGCGCCTGCGGCACGCCGGCGCCATCACCATCGGGAAGACCAACACTCCGGAGTTCGGCGCGGGATCGCAGACCTTCAACAAGGTCTTCGGGGCGACGCACAATCCCTACGACCTGACCAAGACATGCGGCGGATCCTCCGGTGGCGCGGCGGTTGCGCTGGCCTGCGGAATGGTCCCCATGGCCGACGGCTCCGACACAGGCGGGTCGCTACGCAATCCGGCGGCGTTCTGCAACGTGGTCGGTTTCCGCCCTTCCATCGGCCGCGTGCCTGACCCGACAGCTCCCTTCGCCTGGTCGACGCTAAGCACCTCGGGCTGCCTCGGCCGCTCGGTGGCCGATCTCGCGCTGGGTTTAAGCGCCATCGCCGGCCCCGATCCTCGCGCGCCTCTTTCCATCGATGAGCCCGGCGAACGTTTCGCCCGCCCTCTCGATCGCGGCTTTAAAGGCGTGCGCGTCGCCTGGTTCAAGGACCTGGGAGGAGTGCCCTTTGATCCCCGCGTGCGCGCGGTGGTCGACGGGCATCGCAAGACATTTGAATCGCTGGAATGCGTTGTCGAGCAGGCGGAGCCGGACTTTTCTCCGGCCGAAGTATCCTTCCGGATTCTCCGCGCGTGGGCATCGGCGAATAAGCATGGCGCGAATCTTCAGAAGCACCCCGACGCCTTTAAAGATACGCTGAAAGCTGAAATCGAGGAAGGGTTGCGGCTGACGGTCGCGGATGTCACGCGAGCGGAGATCGCGCACGGGCAGATCTGGCGCCGCTTTCAGGCTTTTCTGGAAGGATATGAATACTTCATCCTGCCCACGACGCAGGTGCCTGCCTTCGACATCAACACGCCCTACCCGACAGAAATCGCGGGTGTGAAATTCGACAGCTACATTGACTGGATGAAATCCTGCTGGTACATTTCGGCGACGGGCAATCCGGCGGCCTCGGTTCCCGGCGGATTCATTCCGGAAGGGCTTCCGGTCGGCGTGCAGATCGTCGGCCGCTACCAGCAGGACTTCAGTGTCTTGCAACTGGCGCATGCGTTCGAACAGGCGACGGGATTTGGCAAGAGGCGTCCGGCCATCGCATAAAATGACGCGCCGTGAATGGATTTCGCGTTTGCCGACCGGCCTGGCGCTGGCAAATTCGGCGCTGAAAGGGCAGGACATGCAGCAGAACATCCACACCGCAAAGATCGCCGTCGCTGCGCAGCGGACCTTCGGCCTTCATCTTCTGCGCGAACTCATCGACCGCAAACCCGCGCAGAACGTTTTCATTTCTCCGCTCAGCGTTTTTCTCGCGCTTCACATGACGGAGAACGGAGCCGCAGGAGCCACTCGCACCGCAATGCGAAAGGCGCTCTCGCTTCCGCCGCTCGATGCCGCGGCGTTGAATGCTTCTTCCGTCGCTTTGCAAGGTCTCCTCAAAGGAAGAGATCCAGGAGCGCTTACCATCGCCAACGCTCTTTGGGCGGACCGACAATTTACTCTGGCGCCGGATTTCGTGAAGCTGTGCGAATCCGTGTTCAACGCCCATGCCGCTTCGCTCGATTTTACGGATCCGAAATCGACCGTCGAAATGAACGATTGGGTCAAGACCAACACCAACGGAAAGATCGGCGACATCGTCACCTACGACGCCGTCCGCAAAGCGGCGGTCGTGCTGATCAACGCGGTTTATTTCGCCGGCAAGTGGCGCAGCGAGTTTCCGGCGTCGCAAACCAGCGATCAGCCTTTTCACAAGACCGGTGGCAGCACCAAGACTGTACCCATGATGCGGCAGACGCGCCTCACGGGAGCCTACCGCAGCGGCGGGAACTTCGAAGGGGCGATGCTGTTTTACAAAGAATCCAGCATGTTCTTCTACGTGCTGCTGCCGCAGCCTGGGAAAACGCCGAAGGACGCGCTCGCGTCCCTGGACCTGGATCATCTCACCTCAGGCCCCTCGGAGTTCGACCTCGACTTGAAGCTTCCACGCTTCAGCCTCGATTTCTCGGCGAGCCTGGTCGAAGACCTGAAGAAGATGGGGATGGACGTTGCGTTTCACTATCCGCAGGCCGACTTCGTCCCCATGGGATCGAAACAGTTTTATATCAGCGATGTGATCCACAAGACCCGGCTCGAAGTGGATGAAAAAGGCACGGTGGCCGCGGCTGCGACCGCTGTCACGATGATGGCGGGCTCGGCGATGCCGCAGCGGCGGCCGGTAAAAACGTTGGTCTTCGACCGGCCGTTCGCTGTTCTGATCGGCGAATCGCAGACGGGCGCGGTGCTGTTTGCGGGCGCGATTGAGGATCCGTGATCCCGTCCATGACGAGTGCGGTAAACCCTTGCTTCTGATTCAAGCCTGGGT
>CAVVNE010000056.1:0-23779 GCA_963749245.1 Bryobacterales bacterium | reverse complement strand
CGCAGTTTCGACCTTCTGGCGAATCTTGTCGAAACCGATCACCGGCTGAAGGTCATCCGCCTGCGGCGCAATTTCGGCCAGACAGCGGCGTTGGCAGCGGGGTTCGATGAGGCGCAGGGCAGCGTCATCATTTCGCTCGACGGCGATTTGCAGCACGCGCCCGAGGACATTCCGGCACTGCTCGAAAAAATCGAAGAAGGCTACGATATCGCCAGTGGCTGGCGGAAGAACCGGCTGGACAACGCGGTGACGCGAAAAATCCCGTCGCGGATCGCGAATTGGATGATGGCTCAAGTTTCCGGCGTGCAACTGCGGGACTTCGGCACGACCTTCAAGGCGTATCGCGCGGAAATTTTGAAGGACGTGAATCTGTACGGCGAGCTGCACCGCTTCATTCCCGCGCTGGCGGCGTTTTATGGCGCGCGCGTGGCCGAGGTGCCCATCCGCAACCTGCCTCGCGCGGCCGGTGGATCGCATTACGGGCTGAGCCGTACGTTTCGCGTGATGTTCGATATCTTCACCATCTGGTTCTTTCTGAAATATTTCACGCGGCCCATGCATTTCTTCGGCAAGTGGGGTCTGATCAGCGCGTGCTTTGGGCGGGGGCACTCTTTTCGGGCTGGCGATTGAAAAGATCTGGACGGGCCGCGATTTGATCGCGGAGCATGGGCCTCTGATGGTGTTCGCGGCACTGGCGCTGGTGACGGGCGTGATTCTGTTCTGCACAGGCCTGCTGGGCGAAGTGCTGACGCGGACGTATTTCGAAAGCCAGGGGCGGCGCATTTACGCGGTGCGGGAGATTCGCACGCGCAGAGAGCCGCAGGTGACGGACGGAGCGCACGGCGGGCGTTAGTGCGGATCAAGTCCGTTGTCTTCGATTTTGGGAACGTCATCTGTTTCCCTCCTTCCCGGGAAAAAATTCAGCGTGCAGCGGCGGAGGCTGGTGTGGCGGTGGACGAGTTTTTGCGCGCTATGTGGGCGGACCGGCTTCCGTACGACGGAGGACTGACGCCGCAGGAGTATTGGCGCGGCGTGGCCTCCCATGCATCCACCGAGTTCGACGATTCACTGATTGAGCGGATGGTGGAGCACGAGATCGGGTTTTGGAACACGTTCGACCCGCGGGTGCTTCAGTGGATCAAAACGCTGCGCGGGGCCGGGTACACGATCGGGATTCTGTCGAATCTGCCGCATCCGATCGCCACCAGTCTGCGCGAGACGCCGGGGTTTCTGGAACATTTCGATCACGTCACGTTTTCCTGCGATTTGCGGTTGTTCAAGCCGCAGCCGGCGATTTATCAGCATTCTTTTCGTGGACTTGGCGTCGAGCCGGAAGAGACATTGTTCATCGACGACAAGATCGAGAATGTCGAGGGGGCGAGGGAGGTGGGAATGCAGGCGGAGTTGTTCACCACCTGGGAAGAATTTGTGAGTGACGTTCCTCAGCGGTATGGTCTGCCGAAGCCGGAGGCTGCCTAATAGGGGCTGCAGCCAGGATTGGCCCCTACGTGGCGCGGCGCCAGTAGTCTTCGAATAAACCTTTCATGGCCTCAGCCATGCCTTGGTGGTCAAAAATCACGCTGGTCCAGGCGGGTTTGGTGATCACCGGGTCCAGTAGCGCGATCAGGCCCTGGCGCGAATCGAGCAGCGCCAGTTTCATGGGGACTTTTTCGATCTGCCGGACTTCGACGCCGGCGGCTTGATAGTCGGCCAGGAAACGGGCGTGCTGCGCGTCGAGTGTCCCGTGTTCGACCAGCAGGCGGCAGCTTACGCCGCGAGAGCGGGCGTGGATGACGCTCTCAGCGTCCAAAGGATCGACGGCGTAGGGCGGGCGCGAAAATTCCAGATACTCCTCGCGCGCTTCGCCCAACATGTTGCGGAACTGCGAGGCGACCTGGCCGGGGTCGTTGACGATCCGCAGATAGTCAAGCGTCCCGCGACCGCCCTGGCCTTCCGAGTACGCGCTCATGAGTTCCTTCACCATGCCAGTGGCAGCCTGGTTCTGATCGGCGAGTTGTTCCTGAAGCGCCTTCGCGCGGCGCGACATATAGCTGGGGATGGCCTGGTCGGGCGGGACAGCGAGGAAAAGTTTCGTTTTGTCCTGGATGACCTGGGCGAATCCTTTCTCGACGAGGCTGTCGAGAACTTCGTAAATCTTCTGGCGTGGGACGTGGGCGCGGGCGGCCAGTTCAATCGCCTTGAAGCGCGGATGGCCGACCAGGACGAGGTAAGACCGGGCTTCGTAGGCGTTGAGTCCCATGGACTGGAGCCGCTGCCAGAAGCGTCGAAAATCTAACTCTGCGAGTTCGGACGGCATGGACGCGAAGCATGAGCATACCAAATTGCTACAATCGCGTTATGCAACACCCCTCCGCGGGTCTTCCAGGGACCATCGGGTCCCTCAAAAAGACACGCACCTCCCTGAGAAGTGTAAAAGATGAGCTGCGCGAGAACCTGATCTGCAAGCTCAAAAAGAAGGAGACTCTGTTTCCCGGAATCGTCGGGTATGAAGAAACCGTCGTTCCACAGGTCATCAACGCGGTGCTTTCGAAGCACAATTTCATTTTGCTCGGGCTGCGAGGGCAGGCCAAGACCAAGCTGATCCGCATGCTGGTGACGCTTCTCGATGAGTGGACGCCGTACGTCGCCGGGTGTGAGATTCGCGATAATCCGTTTGATCCGATTTGTGGCGCCTGCAAGAAACTGGTGCGCGAGCATGGCGACGCGACGCCCATCGCGTGGCTGTCGCGCGAGCAAAGGTACGTGGAGAAGCTGGCGACGCCCGACGTGACCATCGCGGACATGATCGGCGATATCGATCCGATCAAAGCGGCGCGGATCGGGCAGAATATTTCCGACGAGCTGACCGTGCATTATGGGCTTCTCCCGCGCGCCAACCGGGGGATTTTCGGCATCAACGAGCTGCCGGACCTGGCGGGCAAGATTCAGGTCGGGCTGTTCAACATCATGCAGGAAGGCGACGTGCAGATCAAAGGATATCCGGTGCGGCTGCCTTTGGATGTGCTGCTGGTGTTCACGGCGAATCCGGAGGACTACACGGCGCGCGGCAAGATTATCACGCCGCTGAAGGACCGCATCGGCAGCGAGATTCGCACCCATTATCCAATCACGCTGGACCACGGCCTTGCGATTACGGAACAGGAGGCTTGGACCGCGCGCGACGCACATATCGATTTGCGCGTGCCCGATTATATTCGCGAAATTGTCGAGCAGCTGGCGTTTTCGGCTCGCGACGATAAGCGCGTCGACAAGCGGAGCGGCGTCAGCCAACGGCTGCCGATTTCGGCGCTGGAGAACGTCGCTTCGAATGCCGAGCGCAGGGCGATGATCGCGGGCGAGGATCTGGCCGTACCCCGCGTACTCGATATTTACGCGGCTCTGCCTTCGATCACGGGGAAGCTCGAACTCGAATACGAGGGCGAGCTGAAGGGGGGCGACACCGTCGCGCGGGAGCTGATTCGCCTGGCGACGGGAAAAGTGTTCACCAGTTATTTCGAGGGCGAGAATCTGAACGCCATCGTGCGGTTTTTCGAGAACGGAGGGCAGTTGAAGCTCGAAGAGACGCAGCCTTCCGCGACCATGGTCGCGGAGCTGAGCGCGATTCCAGACTTGATGGAGAAGACGGCGAAGCTCGAACTGGGCGCCAGCGAACCGGACGCGATCAGGGCGGCCGCGGCCGAATTTATCCTCGAAGGGCTGTACGCGCACCGTAGGATCAGCCGTAACGAAGAGGTCGGCTTCATGGCGGAGCCTCGCAAGCGCGAGCCCGTAGAAGATGAGCGTAGAAAGGCCGCGAAAAGGAATTATCAATGAAGTCCGTCCGCTATGGACGCTACACCGGCGAGGACCTGGGCCTCAGCGCTGAGGACCTGATGCGCGCGCTGGCGGACTTTTTCCTCGAAAGCGGGTTCAACGATCCTTATTTCCAGTTCAGCGAGATGAACGCGAAGACGCTGGAGGATCTGAAACGGGCGCTGGAACAAGCCATCGAGCGAGGCGACATGTTCGATCCGGAGCGGGCCGAGCAGGTTCGTAAGCAGCTCGAATCGATGACCGAGGAACAACTGGACCAGTTACTGAGCAAGCTGGTGCAAAAACTGGTCGACGAGGGCTACATCACCACCGAACCGCAGGCGGGCGGCAAAGGCGACGCGCAATCGAAGGTCGAGGTGAAGGTCACCGACAAGAGCGTCGACTTTTTGGGTTTTAAGACGCTGAAAGACTTGCTTGGTTCGCTGGGGCATGCGAGCTTCGGGGCGCACGATACGCGCGATCTATCGACCGGTGTCGAGACGTGCGGTGCGACCAAGCTGTACGAGTTCGGCGACACGATGAATCTCGACATCGGGCAGACGCTGTTTTCGGCTATGCAGCGCGAGGGAGTGAAGCTGCCTCTGAACCTCGAATATGAAGATTTGCAGGTGCATCAGAGCGAGTATCAAAGCTCCTGCGCAACGGTGCTGATGCTCGATTGCAGCCACAGCATGATTCTGTACGGCGAGGACCGCTTCACGCCGGCCAAGAAGGTCGCGCTGGCGCTGGCGCACTTGATTCGCACGCAGTATCCGGGCGATTCGATGCGCTGCGTCCTGTTCCACGATTCGGCCGAGGAGCTGAGGATGGAGGAACTGGCGCGGGCACAGGTGGGTCCTTACTATACGAATACGAGGGATGGTCTGATCCTGGCGCAGAGGCTGCTGTCGCAGGAGCGCAAGGACATGAAGCAGATCATCATGATCACGGACGGCAAGCCGAGCGCGCTGACGCTCGAAGATGGACGAATTTATAAGAACGCCTTCGGCCTCGATCCGCTGGTGATTTCGCGGACGCTCGAAGAAGTCAGCCGGTGCAAGCGCGCCGGGATTCTGATCAACACCTTCATGCTGGCGAGCGATTACGGCCTGGTGAATTTCGTCCAGAAGGTCACGTCGCTGTGCCGGGGGAAAGCGTATTTCACGACGCCGTACACGCTGGGGCAGTACTTGTTGGTGGATTATATGAATCGGAAGACGCGGACGATTCACTAATCGCAGGTCACAATCTTGAGCTCGGGGAAGTCTCTCGAGTATAAAGGCACATCGAGGGTAAACAGCCGATCGGCACGCAAGAGGGCGTGTGCACCGATGATGAAATCCGCTAGCAGGCGCCTCGGTGCGCCGGCACGCGACGATCTCCTCCGGGCGGCGTACCTACCGAAGCGCAAGCCGGCTTCCCGCCAGACTGCTTCGTCGAGAAGAAAATCAACTTCTGCCCTGGTCGAGTCCAAGAAGCCGCCTACAAACTCGGGAGTGGCACCTGGATAGGCGAGCAACTCAGCGTACGCTGGCGCGGCGATCGTCAACGTCCCGACTGCGTTCGACCGCCCAAGAATCCCAGCTATCCTTTCGGCTGATGGCTCGGCCGTCCAAATCGCCGAGACGATGTTCGTGTCAATCGCCGTTCTCATTCCTCGTCATTGCCGCGGCCCCGCAAATCACGAACCCAGGCGTTGATTTCCTTCCTTCCTCCCGGGAACGCAGGCAGGGCGCCAATGTATTGGGCGAACGGGTTCTCTTTCGTCCCGGCGCGGCGGACAACGGTGCGGTTCTTTTGCGCAACAAATTCAACGCGATCGCCCTGTTTCAGGCCGAGACGCTCGCGGATCTCCTGCGGGACCGTGATTTGCCCCTTGCTCGTCAGGACGGTGGTGAAGCTCTTCTCCATACAGTAAGGATAGCATTCCTTACCTGTTATCCTTACCTGCTGGCCAAGAGCCGACCAATGGAACGTCGAGTGCGCGCGCCACCTTACCGGCCGAAGACGCCTTCGAGCGCCGCGACGACGACGCAAATCGCGACATGAGCCATAAAACCGTAATGAATCCAATTTCGCGTGAATCGGACAACCAGGTAGATATCCTGCATGCCCGTTCAGTCTGCATCGCCAACAGGCCTTAGGACCAATAGGACAGGACAGGGGTTCTAAGCGAAAAAGTTCTGGTACCGGTCCGCTTGTTTTCGGTGGAAAGTAGTGTATGCTATGTTACTTACAGTATTTCAGTGCGGGAGCGACTTTGCGCATGGGGCCTTCCTGTGCGCTGGGTAGGAGAAAAAACCGCATCGGAAGCGGAGCTGCGAGGTGACGGTGGCTCCCGTTTCCGATGCGGTCCGCCCAAGACGGGCTAGGATCCTGGCATCTGTCCGAACCAAACCTCAGTCGAGGCCCGCGTCCTATTAGTTCCTCTACCGAAGCCGGACCGGCCCGAAACCTTCGATCCATGAAGATCGTAAAAACGAAGACGTTAAAAAAGTAAAAAAGCTTATCCGTTCAGCAAAAAAACCCCTCTGTTGCAACTTGCCCAAACGAACGAAGGAGCGGTTTTAAACTTCAACACCGGCTCCCGCAAGCACGCTAGTATCAGCCACTCGCTTCATCCGTTCACGCCTGTTGCAAACAGAGGGCAGGTTTTCAAAGGTACTTCATCAATTCGTGAACTAAGATAGCACGCTCGCGCCCAATGTTTGCACCCCAATTTTTCAGGAGTTTACGGGGCCGCCGGGGCGCGGAATTGCGTGTGTTGGCCGCAGTGGGTGTGTCACATGGATACAACCCGGCCCAGCCGGTGCAACTTGTGACACAATTGGATTTCTGTGCGGTTGCTGCTGCCTGTTATCCTCCTCAGTTCCCTCGGCCTCGTCGCCCAAGACGCCTATGAGGAGGATTTCCATGTCTTTACGGACGCTCCGCGCCTGCTTCTGACCAAGCTGCGGCTGCGCCTTTTGCAGCGGGAGCGCGAACGCCAGTCCATGCGATGGGAGCAGTTCAATTCCCTGGTCACCGGGGGCGCGCCGATGCCCGAACCGGGGCTGGCTTGGGCTCTCTATTACCAGGTGGCGAAAAATCAGCCCGCCGGTCGCAAAGCGGTGGAATGGGCGGTCGACGACAAGCATACCGATGCGCGGGAACTAGCCTTGATTTTCGACTGGTGCGGTCCGCTGATGACCAAGCCGCAGGCGGACAGGGTCGCGGCAAAGCTCGAAAAAAGTCTGGCCGCGGGCAACTCGGGCGACGTCGCAAAGCAGAACGGGCGGGCGCTCGCCGCCATTGCTCTGGCCGACAGGCTGCCGGGTCAGGGCGAGGCGGTCCTGAAAGGGATTGTCCGCGACTGGTGGCGGGCGGGCGTCGTGAAGAACATCCGGGCCATCCCGCGCGAGCAGATCTACCTGCTCTACGAAATGATGCACGCCATTCGCGACAATTTGAAGATCGACCTGCGCGAATCGGCGCACGAATATTTCACGACGCTGCCGGTGGACCACCTGGTGGGGCACTATCCGAGTCCCCTGGAGGCCCCGGAAAACGAATATCGCGTGCCGATCTACGTTCGCGATGGCGAGCCGGACGTAAAGGACGCGGTTTTTTCGCGCGCGGCAGAACTGGCGATGGTCGCCTACGATCCCAATGCCGCCGAGAGCCAGTATTTACAAGGCTGGCTGATGCAGGACCGATTTCTGATGCGCGGCGCGTTGGCGGCGCCGTATGAGTACTTGTGGGCGAATCCCTATCAGCCGGGGTTGAGCTATTTCCAGATGCCGCTGGTGTTCCACGACGCGGCGTCCGGGCATGTGTTCGCGCGGTCGAGCTGGGATGAAGACGCCACCTGGATCGGATTTTTCGACGGCCATCTCCAACTGTTCCGAGGAGGAAAGATTGAGACGCTGCGAAAGGGCGCGAGCATTCCTCCGATCCATATTGGCGACGCTGTGCTGATGAGCGGACGCGACCCGGAATTCAAATTTCGGGCCGACGGCGAGGCTTTGTTCGTGCTTGGGCTGACGCCCAAGGCGTGGTATGACGTCGAGATCGACGATGAAGAACTCACGGAGACGGAGACGGATTCGGGGGGTACGCTGGTCATCTCGCTGCCGCCAGGGCTCGATCTGGGCGCGCGGATCAAGAAACGGATAAAATAGGAACGTGGCAGAAACTACGATGGATCAAGCGCCTGGGGTCAGCAACTCGCCGGGCAAGTGGTTGCCGGCGGTATTGGTCGCCTGGCTTATACCGGGCGGAGGACACTTCCTGCTGAAGCGTCCGGGACGCGGAGGGCTGATCGCGGCGGCGGTCGCGTCGATGTTCCTCCTGGGGCTGATGATGCGCGGCGCTCTGTTCACGCCACAGGGCAACGACCTGCTGACGATGGTCATCTACTACGGCGGCTTCGTGGGCGACCTGATGTCCGGCCTGCTGTATTTTCTCACCGTGTGGCTGGGCTACAACCAGCCGGACGTGGCTGGCCATGTGCACGATTACGGCACCAAATTCCTGGTAGCGGCGGGTTTACTGAACATTCTGGCGATGGTGGACGCCTTTGATATCGCCACGGGGAAGAAGGACTGACGCATGCCGAAGATGAATCTTTCCCATTTCGAGGCCGCGGTACTGTTCGCGCTGTTCACGTCCGTCGTGCTGGGGATCATCACCAAGAAGACAGACCGGGAGCGGGTGCGCTACGCCGCGTACTGCTTCGCCTGCTTCATCGCCGCGATCTTCGGGTTGAGCTGGCTGATGTACCTGGGGCACGGCTGAGTTAGCTAACTTTCCTTAGCTAAGCTATACTGAAGTCGTGGAAGTCAATATTCACGAGGCAAAATCGACGCTGTCCAAGCTCATCGAGCGGGCGCGCTCGGGCGACGAGGTGATCATCGCCAAGGCAGGTACGCCGATGGTGCGCCTGGTTCCAGTGGATCGTCCCGCGAAGCCCGTTTTTGGGAGCGCAAAAGGCCTGATCAAGTTCAAAAAAGGTTGGGATGCGCCGATGACGAAGCGCGAACTCGACGAATTCCTCGGCGAATGAGCCGATGACCGTCTTGCTCGACACCAACGTTTTTCTGTGGTCGATTACCGGTCAGCAGGAAAAGATTTCACGAAAGGCTTTCCAGATCCTGGAAGATCCTTACAATAGTCGCTGGCTGAGCGCGGTCAGTCTTTGGGAGATCGCCATCAAGGTGGGATCCGGGAAGCTGAATTTGCCGGGCCATGGGGATTTCTTAAAAACTCACATGGATCTATTGCGCATCAGCAGGGTTCTCGCGGTGGAAGAGGCGCACGTTCTGGCCGACTTCGGATTGCCCCGCCACCATCGCGACCCCTTCGACCGGATGCTGATCGCTCAGGCCCAGGTTGAAGGGCTCCCGTTTGTGACCTCCGACAAACAGATCCAGAAATACCCGATTCAAATCGTCTGGTAGGCTACGGCAGGCACCCGACCACCCGGTCAATCTCCTCGGGCGTAATATAAAAATGCGGCGACGTCCGCACCCATCCCGCCCTCGCGGCTGCCGAAATTTTCTGTTCCCTCAAATGAGCGACAATCGCGGTCGATTCGATGTCCGATTTGCGAAAACTCACAATCCCCGCTCCTGTTGCAGGCGTTCGCCGGCCCAGAACTTCGTAGCCCTTGCGCTCCGCTCCCTCCGCGATGCGGTCGCCCAGCGCCTGAATCATCGGACCCGTTCGATCCGCACCCACGTCGAGCAAAAACTCCATCGACGCCCGCAGGCCGAAGCAACCGATGGTGTTCAGCGTCCCGCATTCATAACGGCCTGCATCGTTGCGGAGGGCCATGTCCCGCGAGCCGTAGTCGTTGTAGCCGGCGACGTTGGTCCATCCGAACTCCACCGGCTCCACCCGCTCCTGCAATTCGCGTGAAATGTAAAGAATCGCGCAGCCCTCCGGACCGAGCAGCCATTTATGGCCGTCGGCGGCCAGCGCGTCGATGTGGCAGGCCCGGGCGTCCAAAGGAAATACGCCCAAACCCTGGATTGCATCGACGAAATAAATAACGCCGTGCCGGTGACAGATTTCGCCGATCGCTTTAACATCGGCGCGATAGCCGGTGAGGTACTGGACGAAGCTGATCGCCAGGAGCCGGGCGCCCTTGGCCGCCGCTTCGATCCTGGCGAGATCATCGGTCACAGACAACCAATCGATTTTTACGCCTTTCGATTTTTCGAGCCTCTGCCACGGATACTGGTTCGCGGGAAACTCCTCTTTGAAGGCGACGATGCGGTCGCCGGGCCGCCAGTCGAGGCCCATCGCGATGGCGGCAATGCCTTCCGATGTATTCTTCATCAACGCGATCTCGGCAGGCGTTACGTTCACCAGGCGGGCTGCGGCACGCCTCACTCCCTCATAGGCGTCGAGCCATTTGTCGTAGTGAATGGACCCGTACAGCATCCCGTCCTCGGCGAACCATTTCATCGCCTCCGCCGCCGGGCGCACCAGCGGAGCCACTGCGGCGTGGTTCAAATAAATTAGCAATTCTGTTACAGGAAACTGCGCTCGCAGGTCGGAAAAGTTGTCGAAACTCATTTATTCGATGGTACGTTATAGATATATGCGACGCGTGTGTCTGCTCGCTGCCTTCTTGCCCCTGGCCTTCGCCCAGGACGCCAAGAAAGATCCGGACCAGATCGGCGCGCGCGATGTCTCCAAAGGCGTCAACTTTTACTCGATCGAGAAAGAGATGGCGCTCGGCAAACAGCTTTCGCTGCAAGTGGAGAAGCGGCAGAAGCTGGTCACCGACAAGCTGATTACGGAATACGTCAGCCGCTTGGGACAGAACCTGGCCCGTCATTCGGACACGAAAATCCCGCTCACCGTGAAGGTGGTGGAGGGCGAAGATCCCAACGCGATCACGCTGCCCGGCGGATACATTTACGTCCAGACGGGGTTGATCCGCACCGCCGATACGGAAGCGGAACTCGCGGCGGCGATGGCGCACGAAATCGCCCACGTTGCGGCGCGCCATGGAACGCGGCAGGCGACGCGCGAGGATCTCACCCAGATCGCGACAATCCCCCTGATTTTCCTGGGCGGATGGCCCGGCATCTGCATCCGGGGCGCGAGCGGCCTGGCGGCGCCGATAGGCTTCCTGGCGGTGCAGCGCGCCAACGAAGCGGAGGCCGATCTGTTGGGCCTACAGTATCTGTATAAAACCGGCTACGACCCGCTGGGGATGGTCGAGATTTTTGAAAAAATTTTCTCGCTCGACGACCGCCGACACGGCAAACTGGCCAACCTGACGTCGACCCATCCGGCGACCGACGACCGCCTGGTGGCCGTACAGAAAAACATAGAGACGCTCTTGAAGCCGCAGCCGCAGTACATTGTCACCACCTCGGAATTCGATAATGTGAAGGCCCGCCTGCTGGCCCTCGACTGGGACCGGAAACCGGAGCCCGTTCGGCCCAAGCAGCCAACCCTACGGCGCCCCGGCGACCAGCTCGGAAACTCGAAAAAAACGGTACTCGAAACGGACGCCCGTGCGTCCCAGATTAAAGAAGCTTATACTAAGTGGTGAAAGGAGTCCTATGCGGCGCACGTTTGGACTCAGTTCGGTTCTGTTGCTCTCTTTCTCGCTTCTGTCTGTCCCGTCGTTCGCGGACGACAAATCGAAGAATCCCGATGCCATCGGTGACCGCGACGTCGGCAAGGGCGTGAATTTCTATTCGCTCGAAAAAGAAATCGCGCTCGGCAAGCAACTGGCGCAGCAGGTGGAGCGTCAGGCCAAGATCATCGACGATCCCATCATCGCCGAGTACGTGAACCGGGTCGGCCAGAACCTGGTGCGCAACTCGGACGCCAAGGTCCCGTTCACCATCAAGGTCATCGACACCGAGGACATAAACGCGTTCGCCTTGCCGGGTGGATTTTTCTTCGTCAACTCCGGCCTGATTCTCAAGGCGGACACAGAAGCGGAACTGGCCGGCGTGATGGCGCATGAAATCGCGCACGTCGCCGCCCGCCACGGCACTCGCCAGGCCACGCGAGGCGAACTGGCCCAGCTGGCGACGATCCCCTTGATCTTCATGGGTGGCTGGACCGGATACGGCATCCGGCAGGCGGCCAGCATCCTGGTGCCGATCGGGTACCTGCAATTTTCGCGCGAGTTCGAGGGCGAAGCGGACATGCTGGGGCTCCAGTATATGTATAAGACCGGCTACGATCCGGAGGCTTTCGTCGACTTCTTCGAAAAAATAGAATCGCTCGAAAAGAAGAAACCGGGCACGATTTCCAAGGTGTTCTCAACGCATCCACCCACCGATTCGCGCATCATCAAGGCGCAGCAGAATATTCAGACCATGCTGAAGGAGCGGCCGGAATACGTCGTCACCACCTCCGAGTTCAACGACGTGAAGGCCCGCCTGATGGCGTTCCATAACCGCCGGAAAACCGATACCAAGGATCTGAACCGCCCGCAGTTGAAGAGAGCTCCGGGTTCGGGTACCTCCTCCGACGATAAGTCGTCCTCCGGCGACGACGATCGCCCAACGCTCAAACGCCGCCCTGATGGCGGCAACAACTAACGCCTCTCTCCCTGATGCGGTCAAAAAAGGCCCGTGACTCCGGTCACGGGCTTTTTTCTTAGGCAGTCAAAATCGATGTGCATGCGGGGCAGCGCTTTGCCGCGAGCGGAATCGCCGTGCAGCATTCGGGACAATTCTTGGTGGTCGCGGCGGGCGCCTCTTCCGGTTTCTTGAACCGGTTGACCTGCTTCACGATCATGAAGATCACGAACGCAATGATCAGAAATTCGATAACGGTATTCACAAACACGCCGTAGGCCAGCAAAGTGGCTCCATCCGCTTTTGCGTTCGCCAGCGTGTCGTATGCCGCCGCTGTTTTGCCCGCATGCAGGACGATGAACAGGTTCGAAAAGTCGACTTTGCCTAACGCCAACCCGATCACCGGCATCAGGACATCGTTCACCAGCGATGTCACAATCTTGCCGAAAGCCACCCCTATAATCACGCCAATCGCAAGATCAAGGACATTTCCACGCAAAATGAACTTCTTGAATTCGGAGAGCATCCTGATACCATATCATTTAACTATGTCCGAGTTGATCGTCATCACCTGCCCCTGCTGCCAGGCCGAATTGCACATCGACCCGGAGACCTCCGCCGTCATCCGGCACAAGGAGCATGTCAAGCCTCCCACCATCACCGACATGGAAGCAGCGGTCCGAAAACTCAAGGCGGAACCGGGCCGCCGCGAGGAGATTTTCAACAAATCGGTGAAGGAACATAAGAGCCACCACGACGTGCTGAGCAAGAAATTCGACGAAATGCTGAAGATCGCCAAAGAGAATCCGGACGAGCCTCCGCCCAAGCGCGATTTCGATTTCGACTGAGCCGCCATGCGTGAGCATGCGGACAGACGCGGCTGTTTCCGCGCTCCGCTATTTCTCCTCCGCCTTCACCACAAAATACGTGATCTTCTTGCCGTGGGCGACCAGCAGCTGGTGCGGAACCTTCGCCGGGATGTGGACCGCGTCGCCTGCGCCGAGAGTTACCGTCTCACCGCCAGTGATTGACGCGCCGCGAATCTCGCCGGGAGCGGTGCTGTGCCCGCCCACCACGGTACCGCCGGTGACGAGCTTTGCTTCGCCCGACAGGACGACGAAGACGTCGGCCATTTTGTCATGCACCTCTACCTCTCCATCGCCCTCGCGGTGCGCCAACATCGTCAAATGATTGCCGTAGTTGGCAAGAGTCTCGCTGGCGACCTTCTTGTCGCTCATTTTGCCGGCAAGTTATTTCTCTTTCGCCCTCAAGTCCGACGCCTTCCATACGGTGACGCTGCTGGATGCGGCAAAAATCGGAATCAGTATCAACAACGGAAGAAGTTTTTTCATGCGGTCCTCACTTTGGGTATGCGCGCCTCCACCGGGGGCAGCGCGGGAAAATCGGTGTACGGCGCGGCCTGATACCAGTAAGCGACGGAGAAAAAATTATCGCCGCGGTCGTTGGCGTGGCCGTGTTCGATGGTGTACTTCAAATAGCGCTCGAAGGTGACGGGATTATCGCCGTGCCAGCGATAACAGCAATAGCGGCCGCCGGTGCGCTCCGGCGCTGACGATCAGCGGAGCGCCGTACATGTGGTGAGCGAACGGATGTGCGCCGTCGCGCCCGCCGAAATCCCAGCTCCCCAGGAAGTAATCTTCCGAGCCGGTGCCGTTGATGAGCGGCTTCGTTTCGTCGTCGACGAAAATCATGTCGTCGCCTTCGCCCCACCAGCCGTCCGCGTTTTGCAGCACGCCCAGCGTAACGCCCATCAGGTGGCCGCGCCCGCGAGTCTCGGTGAAGACGTAATTGTTGCTGGCCATCGAGATTGAGCTTGCGGCCTCGCCCGTGACCGGCACGCACGGCGTCGCCTGGCGGTACTGCGCGTGGAAGTAGAGCGCGTCGTCGGGCAGCCGCGGGACGGTCATGTAGTCGATGTTCGAATAGAACGACGCCGACTTCCTGCTTGCCCTTCGTTGGTCACGGTGAAGCGCGCCGACCGCCGGTACGGCATCGCGAAATAGCAGTTCAGCGACTTGCCCGGCGAGCAGGCCAGATACGCCGACTCGTAAATCTGATAGGAGTTCAGATTCAGGCCGAAGAAATCGCCGATGGGCGCTTCCACGCTGGGCTTCGCGTTCCCATCCCAGTAAGCGCGCAGCACCAGTTCCTTCAGATGATCGCCGCTGCGCGCCGCGATCGTAAACCAGATATGAGTGATCACGCCGGGCCGGTGGCGTTGAAAACTTCCTGCACGCCGCCGGCGGGAATGTTCCAGGAATCGCGGTTGCCGCCGGTGCGATCGAAACTCGACTGCTTCAGCGATTTGTAATTCTGCGCCCGCGCGTATTTCGGGAGAAAATCAAAATCGGCGCTCCCGCGGTCCTGGGCGCGTCCGATCTGCGCGGCTCCCAGGCCCCCTGCGGCCAGCGCTCCGCGCAAAAACGAGCGGCGTGGTTTGGACGACTGAGTCATGGCGGGATTATAGCGCGCTACACTGGTCCACAGCATGACCGCAAGGCTTTTCTGGAAAATCACGAAGGCCGCAGCCGAGTTCTTCTGCGCCATGCTCGTGGCGAGCTCCGTCGCTTCGGCACAACGAGGAGTCCCTTTTTCCCAGACCTTTACCGCCAACGCAGACTCTCTCACACTGCCGCCACCTCAACTAATCGGTATCGGGGTCCCCCCGGGAGGCGGTTCGTCGATAGTCTTCACGTTCGGCGGCGTCTCCCACCTCACTGCAACGGGGAACGTGACGCCAGCTAATTTTATCGTCGTGTCTCCTTCAGTCGGCACTGCGCCGACTATTGGCTGGGTTGCGCTAAACCCGGCCATTGTCCCCTATTTGCCACCAGCAGAATATATCCTCGATTTCTCGTTGCTTGACCCGTCGGGTACCGCATTTTTCCAAACTACGCTGGACTTAATGCTCAATTTCCCTCCGCCCCCGAGCATCTCCGCAGTCGTGAGCGCCGCCACCCTGCAACCCTCGATCTCTCCGGGTGAAATGGTCTCTATTTTTGGCACCAACCTCAGCACCCCGCCGTTGTCTGGCCAATTCAATGGCGGTGGACTGCTTCCAACCGCACAACGACGGTCACTTTCAACGGTGTCGCCGCGCCGCTGATGTATGTGAGTAACACACAAATCAATACGCTGGTTCCCTATTCGCTCGCCGGACAGACTAGCGTCAACGTCGTTGTCGCCCGAACTTATAACTCGATGCCGGCCTCCCCATCCTTCCCCGTTCCCCTGACGGATACGGCTCCAGGAATCTTCACCTCCGGGCAGACAGGCAGCGGGCAAGGAGCGATTTTAAACGCCGACTGCGCCGATCCGTACATCGTTTCGGTTAACAGCGCGAGCAACCCGGCGACAGCCGGTTGCGCAATTACGCTTTTCGCGACGGGAGCGGGACTTTGGAGCCAGGCCTTTCCCGACGGAAGCGTTTATTATGGCAGCCAAGATAATAGCCTCATCGCTACAAGAGCTCCGCTTTCGCTGACCATCGGGGGAAAGCCGGCCGACATCCTGTACGCAGGCCCCGCTCCGCAGCGGGTGTGGGGTACTCTTCAAGTGAACGCCATCGTTCCCGCCAGCGTCGGCTCAGGAACCCAGCCAATCGTCCTGACCATCGGACAGTACAACAATTCGCAGCAGCAGGTCACGGTCGCCGTGAGATAGGCAGTGCCCTTCAAGCCACGCAAGTCGCTGAAATAATTACAAAAATCCTACCAAAGCCGTTGGAGTAAGCCCCCTTCGGCGACCGAGTAAAGCGGACTCACCCGGCTGCACTAAGGCAGCCTTAGCAACTAATTAAGTACAATCTCCACGCGGTTCGTTAGGGGCTTCTCAATTGCGGAGAGTACTAGAACCATTTAGCATGGAGTCGGAGTAATGAGAAGTGGAGCTTATGGATACTATGACAGCCCCCATCAATGACAATTCGGAGGGATTGGAAAAGAAGAAGGCGACGGTACGTATCGTCATCGCCGACGACCATCCCATCGTCCGAGACGGCTTGAAAAAGCTGCTGCTGCTCGAAGACGACTTTGAGGTCGTCGGAGAAGCGGGCGACGGCCGCGAGGTGCTGGAAAAGGTCCAGGCGCTAGACCCCGACGTGCTTCTGCTCGACCTCCGCATGCCGAATCTGGACGGCCTTTCCGCGCTCCAGGCGTTGCAGCAAACCAACAAGCGGACCCGTGTCATCGTGCTCACCGCGTCGGAAGACAAGAACGAGTTCGTGCAGGCAATGAAGCTCGGCTGTAGCGGCATCGTGCTGAAGCAGACCGCGCCGGACCTGATTGTGAAGAGCATCCGCAAGGTGAACTCGGGCGAAATCTGGCTCGATTCGCACACCACCGCGGCGGTCATGCGGCAGTTCTCCACCGGCCAGGAAGGCTCCGGCAGCGGCCAGGCATCCGGTGGCAAGAGCCGCGAGCGCAGCCCGTTATCGGCGCGCGAGCGGGAAATCGTCGCGCTGGTGGCGCAAGGCTACAAGAACAAAGAGATGGCCGAGAAGATGTTCATCAGCGAGCAGACCGTGAAGAACCATCTGCACAACATCTTCGACAAGCTCGGCGTCTCCGACCGCCTGGAACTGGCGCTCTACGCGATCCATAAGGGTCTGCACCTGGCAGGCGAGCCGACCGTTCGCTAAACCGTTTTGTCCTTGGCATAACACAACGGCTCCAGCTTGCATTCGGCGCACTTCGGGTTGCGCGCCACGCACAGGGCGCGGCCATGATGAATGATCTGATGGGAAAAGAGAATCCATTTCTCTTTCGGGATGATCTTCATCAGGTCCTTTTCGATCTTCACCGGATCCGTTTCCCTCGTCAGGTCCAGCCGATGCGCGATCCGCTGCACGTGCGTGTCGACCACCACTCCCGACGCGATGCCGAACGCCGTCCCCAGCACAACATTCGCGGTCTTGCGCGCCGCGCCCGGTACGGTCAGCAGTTTGTCGATATCGCGAGGAATTTCGCCTCCAAAGTCGGACAAAATCTTCTTGGCCGCGCCGATCACCGACTTCGCCTTGTTATTGAAGAAGCCCGTCGACTTGATGTCCTGCGCCAGTTCGTCCTGGCTGACGTTCGCGAAATCCTGAATCGTCGGGTATTTTTTGAAAAGCCCCGGCGTCACCATGTTGACGCGCTTGTCAGTGCATTGCGCCGAAAGAATGGTCGCGACGAGAAGCTCCCAAGCGTTCGAATGATGAAGCGCGCAGGTGACGTCGGGGTACATCTCGTTTAGTATCGCGAGAATCTTTTTGATCCTCGCTGCGCGTTCGGCGGCGGTCTTCGGTTTGGCGATCTGTTTTGGCAAGCCACATAATAGCATTTGCGCGAGAAATTCCTTTTGTGGTTCGCGGCGCTGGCCGCTTTCGGCGGATGCGCCTTCGCGGCCTTTGAATTCGACGATTTCGCGCTGTTTTCTGAATCGCCGGTAATGCTGCCGGTTCGATGGAGCGATTGCTTCCGGCAGACGCGTCCACTCTCCGAGCTGACATTCTGGCTGAACGACGCGCTTTTCGGCAGGTCGCCCGTGTCCTGGCACGTTGTAGATCTGCTGCTGCACCTGGCGATCGTTGCCCTCGTGTACGACGTGCTTCGCAAGCTGATTGGCGACCGCGCGGGGCTCATCGCGGCTGCGATTTTTGCCGTGCATCCGATGATGACCGAGCCGGTCGCGTACGTCTTCGCCCGGGCGACGCTGCTCGCCACCCTGTTCAGCCTGCTGGCGATGCGAAGCTGGATCGGAAGGCGGTTCTGGATCGCGACGCTATGGTTCGCTGCCGGAATGCTGGCGAAGGAAGAGTGCACGGCGCTCCCCATCATGCTGATTCTGCTCCCCGGAGGGCACTTTTGGAGCCGCGACCATCGGGAGCGGTCATCGTTCGGGGCGATGCTCATCATCGCATGCACAATTGGCATCCGCACGCTCTTCGCCGCCTCCGCGATCCAGGGCTCGGGCGTTGGCGCAAATGCCGGCGTCTCTCCGATCGCCTATCTCTCTTCGCAAGGCGTCGTCATCTGGCGATACTTGCGGCTGTTCGCCATTCCCTGGGGATTCTCGATCGATCCGTCGCTGACTCGTCCGCCGATGTGGATCGCCATCCTGGCGTGGGCCGCTCTCGCGGCGGTCTGTCTGGTTCCCTTTCGCGGACGATTCTGGTTCCTGATGGGGCTGCTCCTGCTAGTTCCCAGCTCGTCGATCCTGCCGGCAGCTGATCTCGCCGCCGACCGCCGCATGTATCTTCCGATGATCGCGTTCTGCGCCTGCGCCGGTGTCGTGCTCGAAGCGGTCGACCGCCGCGCAATCCTCGCGATTGTTCTTGCATTGACCGCGATCTCGATACGCTATTCGATCCTCTGGACCCATCCTGAAGCGTTGTGGAGCGAAGCAAAGCGGCTCGCACCCAATGCGGTCCGGCCCCGAATTCAACTGGCCCGTGCCCTGCCTCCTGCGAAGGGGCTTGAAGAGTTGATGGATGCCCCGGACGTCGAATCCGTGGCGACGGAGCGAGGCCGCCTGCTGCTGACGCTGGGCCGTCCGGCCGAAGCGCTCTCGGCTTTCGGACGAGCGCTCGCGTTGAATCCGAACGATGCGCGCGCGATCAGTAATCGGGCCGTCGCGCTGGCGGCACTCGGATCGCGCGAGGCAGCAATCGCGGAGTTTCAGCGCGCACTGGAAAAAGATGCCTGTCTGTCCGACGCCCGCAAGAATCTCGAAAAGTTAGGCGTGCGGAGCATCGCTCCGTCGAGCTGCCCCTAGGCCCTCTTATCCACATTCCTCATCGCTTTGTGAATCCTTTTCCACTTTGCTTTCTGATCTAGCTGCGCGCGAACATCGAGCTGACGATCGAGATATGCCGCCTCTTTCCGCATCTTTCGATAATTCGAAAATCGGTCGAAATCGAGAGAGCCGTCGTCGATCGCGCCCTGCAATGCGCAGCCTTCTTCGCCCGCGTGGGCACAATCGCGGAAGCGGCATCGCTCCGCCAACTCTTCGATATCGGGAAACGCGCCGTCGACGTCATCTTCGCCCGCCCAGGGCTGCAATTCGCGGAGGCCTGGAGTGTCGATGAGCAGCGCGCCGCTAGGGGTTTCCAGCAGCTCGCGATGCGTGGTGGTGTGGCGGCCGCGGCTGTCGGCTTCGCGGACGGCGCCTGTCGATTGACGCTCCCGGCCAAGCAGCCGATTGATGAGCGTCGACTTCCCCGCTCCCGACGATCCTACGAACGCGACCGTTTCTCCGGGCACAAGATAAGGCCGCAGCGCGTCGATGCCGTCGCCCAACAGTGCGCTGATGGCGACCACGTCGGCGCCGGGCGCGATGGCGCGGACCTGGTGCATGCGGGCGTCGAGATCGTCGCAAAGATCGGCTTTGTTCAGTAGAATCGCACAATGCGCGCCGCTGGCTCTCGCCGTGGCGTAATATCTTTCAAGCCTCCGCGGGTTGAAATCGCCGTCCAGGCCGGTGACTACGAACACCGTGTCGATGTTCGCGGCGATCACCTGCGCTTCCACGGTGTCGCCCACCGCCTTTCGAAGAAACACTGTGCGGCGAGGTATCACCTCTTCAATCACGCTTTCGCGCACCCGCACGAAATCGCCGACCGCCGGGAGTTGTTCGCGATGAGAAGTCTCAAAGCGCAACTTCCCGGCCAACGTGGCGAAGATCTCCGTGCCGTCCTCGCATCGCAAAACGTACGAATTTCGATGTTCGATAGCAACTCGCGCAATCACGTCTCTATGATATTCTCGTTTCCATATGAGAATCGGCTGTTTCACCCCGTTGCTGTCGCAGTTTCCCCTCGATAAGGTTTTTGAAAAACTGCGGAGCCTGAATATCTCCACCGTTGAGTTGGGCACCGGCAATTACCCCGGCGATCCGCATTGCAAGTTGTCCATGCTGAACGATCGCGTCGCGTTGAAGGACTTCAAAACCAAACTTGCCGACAATGGGTTCACCATCAGCGCGCTCAGCTCGCACGGCAATCCTCTGCATCCGGATAAGGCCGTCGCGAAGGCTTACGCGGAGACCAGCCGCAAGACGATTCTTCTGGCCGAGAAGCTGGGAGTGCCGGTAGTCATCGATTTTTCCGGCTGCCCCGGCGACAGCGACAAAGCGAAGTATCCGAATTGGGTGACGTGCCCGTGGCCGCCCGAGTATCTCGACGTGCTCGACTGGCAGTGGGAAAAGAAAGTGATTCCGTACTGGACCCGGCACGCCAAGTTCGCCGAGAATCACGGCGTGAAGGTCGCCATCGAAATGCATCCTGGATTTGTGGTGTACAGCCCGGAGACAATGCTGAAGCTGCGCAAGATCGCGGGCAAGAGCATCGGCTGCAACTACGATCCGAGCCACATGTTCTGGCAGGCGATCGATCCGATTAAAGCGATCCGGGTGCTGGGCGATTCGATTTTCCACGTCCATGCGAAGGACACGCAGATTTACGATTCGAATCTGCCGACCACCGGCGTGCTCGATACGAAGAAATACACCGATGAACGCCACCGCGCCTGGATTTTCCGAGCCTGCGGCTACGGCCACGCCTACACGTGGTGGAGCGAGTTTATTTCTACCCTGCGGATGTTCGGCTACGATTACGTGCTGTCGATCGAGCACGAAGACACGCTGATGTCGCCCGACGAAGGGCTGACGAAGGCCGCGACATTCCTGAATCAGATCGTGATCCGGGATCAGCCGACCGCGCCGTGGTGGGTGTGAGGAAGAAGTAGCCAGAAGCCAGGAGCCAGGAGCCAGTAGGCATCCGAGATCCGTCGGCCTTGACGCGGGCGAGGTTGGAGCACACCAACCGTGCTTTGGCCCCCCTATATTACTTCTTTTCGCCGATCAGGCCGGTTCGCACCAGAAAGTTGGTGTCTAGTTTACCGGCAATGAAATCGGGGTGGGCCAGGATTTTCAGGTGTAGCGGGATCGACGTATAAATTCCTTCGACCACGAACATATCCAGGGCGCGGTTCATTCTCGCGGTTGCTTCCGCCCGATCCGCGCCGTGCGTGGTCAGCTTCGCGACCAGCGAATCGTAATAGGGTGGAATCACGCCGTCGTGATACGCGGCTGTGTCGACTCTCACACCGGCGCCTCCCGGTAAATTAAAACCGGTGATGCGGCCGGGAGATGGGGTGAACGTTTCCGGATGCTCGGCGTTGATGCGGCACTCGATGGCGTGGCCGCGGATGGTGACCGGCTCGCGCAGGATGCTCGACAAGGGCTCGCCGGCGGCGATGAGGATCTGGCTTTTTACAAGATCGACGCCCGTCACGAGTTCGGTCACCGGATGCTCGACTTGAATGCGGGCGTTTACCTCAATGAAGTAGAGATTGCCGGTCTGGTCCATCAGGAATTCGACTGTGCCCGCGTTGCTGTAGCCGATCTTTCTGAGCGCTACTCGCAGGCTTTCCGAGATCCGCGCGCGCAGTTCTGGACTCACCGCGGTGGACGGAGCTTCTTCCAGCAGCTTCTGGTTGCGCCTCTGGATGGAGCATTCGCGCTCGCCCAAAATTTCCACGTTGCCGTGCTTGTCGCCTAGGACCTGAAACTCAATATGACGCGGATTTTCAACCAGCTTTTCCAGGTACATGTCGCCGCACGAAAACGCGGCCGACGCTTCGGCCTGCGCCTGCGCCAGCAGAGAAGGCATCTCTTCGGCCATGCGCACAATGCGCATGCCTCGTCCGCCGCCGCCGGCTGAAGCCTTCAGCATGACCGGATAGCCGACCTGCTCGGCCAGTTCCAGAGCTTCTTCGAGGCTTCTTAGAATTCCTTTGGAGCCGGGAAGAATCGGAACGCCGGCTTCATCCATCACGGAGCGCGCGATCTGCTTCATGCCCATGCGGCGGATGACGTCGGGCGTGGGGCCGATGAAGGTCAGGCCGCTGGTTTCGCACACTTCGGCGAAGTCGGCGTTCTCGCTCAGGAATCCGTAGCCGGGATGCACGGCGTCGGCATTGGAGATTTCGGCTGCGCTGATGACGGACGGAATATCCAGATAGCTGCGCGCGCTCTTGGCCGGACCGATGCAAATCGCCTCGTCAGCGAAGCGCGTGTGCAGGCTGTGGCGGTCGGCTTCCGAATACACGGCCACCGTGCGGAGCCCCAGGTCTTTACAAGCGCAAATGATGCGGAGGGCAATTTCGCCGCGATTGGCGATCAGAATTTTTTGGAACATACGGCTTAACGGGGCCGGATCGAGAACAAAGCCTCGCCGTACTCCACAGGGCGTCCGTTTTCCACCAGCTTGGCCGCGATCGTACCGCCGGTTTCGGCCTCGATCTCGTTCATCAGCTTCATCGATTCGATGATACAGAGGACCTGGCCGGGCTCCACCGAATCGCCTACCTTGACAAAGGGAGGCGCCTCAGGCGATGGGGAGTCGTAGTAGGTGCCCACGATCGGCGATTTGACGAGCATGCCGTCGGTTTCGGGAGCCCTGGCGGGGGCGGCGCCGGCCGCGGCGATGGGTTGCGAAGCCGGAGCGGCGGGTGCGGACTCAGGCTGCTGCTGCGCGGGAGCCACCAGGTATTCCTTGTTCATCCCGGCGCGCTTGATGCGCAGGCGATCTTCGCCGCGCTGCACTTCCAGTTCGCCTACGCCGCTTTCGTTGAAAATCTGGAGCAGCTCTTTAATTTCGTCAATGGTCATTTATAGTTCGATGAGGTCTTTGGGCGTCGGCGTGAGTACTTCGCAGCCATGCTCCGTCACAAGCACGGTGTCTTCGATCCGGATTCCGCCCAGCCCATCGATATAAGCGCCAGGCTCGATGGTGATCGCCATCCCGGCCTGTAACTTGGTTTTGTCCTTTCTTGCGATCCTCGGCGGCTCATGAATTTCGAGGCCCAGGCCGTGACCGGTGGAATGCACAAATGCGCGGTCAAGCTCATGACGTTTTAACACGTTTCTGGCAGCCGCGTCCACTTCCCCGGTGGTTACGCCCGCCCTAACCGCGCTAACCGCGGCCAATTGTGCCTCTAAAACCGCCTTATACATCTTTAAAATACGCTTCGGAGGCGTTCCCGAATGGGCGACGCGCGTCATGTCGCTCGAATAGCCCTCCTGGCTGGCGCCCATGTCAATTAATAATAGTTCATTTTCGCCCAGCCGATGGGCGGTGGGATGAGCGTGCGGCAGCGCCGAGCGGACTCCGGCGGCCACGATGGTCTCAAATGCGGCCTTTTCGGCGCCCAGCGCGCGCATCTGGTAATCGAGTTCGGCAGCAATGTCGGATTCCCTCGCACCCGCGTGGACCCTCCGGATCGTCTTCGAATAGGCCTCGGAATTGGTGGCGACGCTGCGGCGAATCAGGTCGAGTTCGGAGGCTGATTTGACCATCCTCTGTTCTTCGATGACGCGCCCGATGGGGCGGAGCGAGGAGCCGAGGGCCAAGTCTTCCTTGATTT
>CAVVNE010000055.1:0-29607 GCA_963749245.1 Bryobacterales bacterium | reverse complement strand
GTGACACCTGAACCGTCGTCTTGATGATGCTCACGGCCTTCGCCCTTTCCCCTCGCTCATGGTACCAATTCGCGAGATCGAAATGAGCCAGTGCGTACTCCGGATCCACTTCCAGCTTCGTAAAACTTCTTCGCCCGCGTGAAGTCTCTGCCATTGAAATGGATCGTCCCCAGGTTCACCAGCGCGCCCGCCGAATGCGGGTCCAGCTCGATGAGCTTCGTACGCCTCGATCACGGTCTCCATCGGCGACCCGGTATGCTCCAGCTCCAAGCCCCTCTGAACCCACCGCTCCCGTCGCCCGCCGCTCCCTCTCCCCGGCCTCCAGATCCTTCGCCGCAAACTCCAGCATCCGCCGAAGCTCCACCTGGTGGAAGTGCGCCGCAACTGCCGGGCTCCTGGCCCCCATCGCCCTGCCATCGATTTCCACGCGAACTTTCTTGCCATCCGCGATACAGCTTCAGCTCGGTCAGAGGATTTCCCGACATGCTTCAGCTTTTTCGACACGCCGTCAGCGCCCGCCGGATATGCATCGGAGACACGAGATCGCCCCGCAGCTTGACCAGCGTGCGCAGCGCCAACAATTCGAGAAACGTATAAGCGGCGTGATGCGCAACCAGCTTCTGCTCTTCCCAGCTCTTCAGCTGTCGCTCAGAAATCCCGACGAGCCGCCGCGCTTCCGCACGCGTATACGCTTGCTTGGCCACTGGACCAGACGCTTGATAATAGATGTTATCAATTTCCGTATGATATGAGCTTCAGCCGGCGTATTTAAACATCGTAATCCCCGCCACCCCCGCCGCCCCCGCCGCGACGCACGATGCTGCATTCTCCCAAGTAATCCCCCCCAACGCCAATACCGGAATCGTTACCGCACGCGCCACCCGCCCCAACTCCTCCAACCCCCGAGGTGTCAGATCGGACGTCTTAGACAAAGGCGCAAACACCGGCCCAAAGGCGACATAATCCGCCCCCTCGCGTTCCGCCATGACCACACCGTCCAGCGAGTGACAGGAAACCCCAATCAAAAACCCCGCCGGTGTAATCTGTCTCCACTCCGAAGCCGCAATCGAGCCCGAGGGCAGATGCACCCCCGCCGCCCCCGCCGCCAAAGCCACATCGACGCGCGTATTCACCAGGACTTTCGCAACTCGCCCCATAGCCCGCCGAACCACTGCGATCAATTCCCGCGCAGGCAATTCCTTATCCCGCACCTGCACCCAATCCACATCCCCCGTGAAATTCAACCTCCGATCCGTAATGCAGCACCGCAACATTCTGACTCCTGGCTCCTGACTCCTGGCTCCTGACTCCTGTCTCCTGACTCCTTCTTCTTCGTGCTATAACGAGGAGGCGATGACCAAAGAAGAGATTATCCTCGCCAACCAACAATATCTGTTCCCCAGCGTCTTCCACTACTATAAGGACCCGCTCGTCATCTCGCGCGGGAAGGACCAGTTCGTCTGGGACGCCGACGGCAACCAATACCTCGATTTCTTCGGCGGTATTGTTACCGTCAGCGTCGGCCACTGCAACGAAACGGTGAACAAAAAGGTGCATGAGCAGATCGATAAGCTCCAGCACGTCTCCACCGTCTTCGCCAATGAGCCGCAGGCCGCGCTCGCCAAGCGCATTGCCGGCATCACCCCGGGCGGAAAACTCACCAAAAGCTTTTTCACCAACAGCGGCACCGAAGCCAACGAAACCGCCGTCCTGGCCGCCCGTTGCTACACCGGCTCCCACGAAATCGTCGCGTTGCGCCACAGCTATCACGGACGTTCCGCCGCCGCCATGGCCCTGTCCGGCAATGCAAACTGGCGGCTCGGCGGAGCCGCTCCCTCCGGCTTCGTCCACGCCATCAACGCCAACTGTTACCGCTGCCCGCTGAACCTGAAATACCCCTCCTGCAACGTGCAATGCGCTCGCGACATGGATGACATGATCCGCACCAGCACCTCAGGCCACGTCGCCGCCTTCATCGCCGAGCCCATCCAAGGCGTCGGCGGCTTCATCGTGCCCCCCAAGGAGTACTTCGAGATCGTCCAAGGCATCGTGAAAAAATTCGGCGGCCTCTTTATCAGCGATGAGGTGCAAACCGGCTGGGGCCGCACCGGCGGTAAATGGTTCGCTATCGAACACTGGGGCGTCACCCCCGATATCATCACCAGCGCGAAGGGCCTGGGCAACGGCTCGCCCGTCGGCCTTACCGTCGCGCGTCCCGAAGTGGCCGACGCCGTAAAAGGCCTGACCATCTCCACGTTCGGAGGCAATCCCGTCACGGCCACCGCCGCCAAGGCCGTCATCGACTACATCGACGATCACAAACTGATGATCAACGCCGCCGAAGTGGGCGCCTATCTGCGCGGCAAACTTGAAGAAATGAAGAACAAGTACGCGCTCATCGGCGACGTCCGCGGCATGGGCCTGGCGCAGGCCATCGAACTGGTGGAAGACCGCGAAACGAAAAAGCCCGCCCCTGAAGCTGTTCTCGCGGTCCTCGAAATGGCCCGCGAAAACCGCCTGCTCATCGGCAAGGGAGGAACGTTCGGCAACTGCATCCGCGTCACGCCGCCTCTCAACATCTCGAAAAGCGACGTCGACGACTTCGCCCTCCGGCTCGACGCCAGCCTGAAGTACGTAACGCAGAAACAAATGGCAACCGCGTAATGGAAGAAAAGTCTTTTTACCGCGAATCCCCCACCACCAAACCCGCGACGCTGAACTGTCCCTACTGCCGCACGCCAGGACACCTACGAGCTGCGCTGGATGGTCCGCAAAAAACTCGACCAGGTCCCCAGGGGCGCCGACGAACGCGACCGCGCCCGGTTCGCCAAATTCCTCAGCTACATGGTGCTGATGGACGATAAGGCCATGTGCAAAAACATGCGCTGTCGAAAGCGCTTCGACATCTCCGGCATCAAAACCATGGCATTTATCTAGTTCTCATCAGCAGTCTGTACAAACTCCCGGCCACAAAAAATCCGACAAACCACGCGTAATCGTATAGCCACCGCAGCCGCGGCACGATCAATCCGATCAGCGCGACCGCAATCCCCGCCGCCAGCGCGACGATCGCGTTCCAGTTCACGCCTCGCGTGTAAGAATATTTCCCGTCCGAGTGATAGAGCGCGTCCACATCCAGCTCGCATTTCCGCACCAGGAAATAATCCGCGATCATGATGCCTGCGATTGGACCCAGCAGCCCGGAATATCCCACCAGCCAGCCAAAAATGTAATCGCTGAAATCGCCGAGCAACTTCCAGGGCATCATCAGGATACCGATTACACCGGTGATCATTCCTCCCGTGCGAAACGAAATCCGGCGCGGATTCAGATTAGAGAAATCGTTCGACGGCGACACTACATTCGCCGCAACATTGGTATTCAGCGTCGCGATCAGCAACGCAATCAACGCAATCGAAGCGACTACCGGCCGGTGAAAACGGCCCAGCAGCACCACCGGATCCCAGATCGCGGTTCCAAAAATGACCACCGACGCCGACGTCACCGCCACGCCGATGAACGAGTACAAAGTCATCGCCGCCGGCAGCCCGAGCGCCTGTCCAAGCGCCTGATCTTTCTGCGACTTAGCGTAGCGCGTGAAGTCCGGAATGTTAAGCGCGACCGTCGCCCAGAACCCCACCATCCCGGTCAGCGAAGGAATGAAAAACTTCAAAAACGAAGCCGTCGTTTTGAACTTGCTGGGCGTGCTCAGCACCGGCCCCAGCCCTCCAGCCTGGCTGGTCACCCACCACAAAAGCAGGAGCCCCACGCACAGCATGAACGGCGCCGCAATGCCTTCCAAAAACTTGATGGTGTCGATTCCCCGCCAGATCACGGCGATGTTCAACAACCAAAAAAAGCCAAAACAAACCCAAACCGAGCCCTTCCCCGGCCACAGAATGCTCAACATCGCGAAAATCGCCTGCCCGCCGATCCAGGTTTGAATCCCAAACCATCCGCAAGCGACCAGGGCCCTCAGCACCGCGGGCACGTTCGCGCCGCGCACGCCGAATGACGCGCGCACGAACACCGGAAATGGGATGCCGTATTTCGTACCCGCATGCGCGTTGAGCAGCATCGGGATCAGCACGATTAAATTGCCCAGCAAAATTGTGCTGATCGCCTGCCACCACGCCATCCCTCCGGCGATCAGTCCCGACGCGAGCATGTACGTCGGGATGCACACGCTCATCGCGACCCACAGCGACGCGTAGTTGTACATCCCCCAGGTCCGCTTTTCGAGAGGAATGGGCGCGAGGTCCTTGTTATATAAGGAGAGGTCTACTTCCATGCGCCCCCGCGCGCTTCGCGCCGCAGGAACGAGCCGCGTCCAGTGCGGCCCTGGAATTTTCCGCCTTCGACAATCACTTCGCCTCGCGAGAGCACCATGCGCGCGTTCCCTTTCACGGAAAAACCTTCAAACATCGAATAATCGCAACGCATGTGATGCGTCTTCGAACTGATCAGGTGTTCCGCGTTCGGATCCCAGATAACAATGTCGGCGTCGCTGCCCGGCGCGAGCTCGCCTTTGCGCGGATAAAGGCCGAACAGCCGCGCTGGAGTGGTGGAAACGAGTTCCACGAAACGGTTCAACGAAATCTTGCCCGCGTTCACGCCGTGATGAAAGAGAAGCTGCAACCGGTTTTCGACGCCGGGACCTCCGTTGGGAATTTTTGTGAAATCGTCCTTGCCCAAGATTTTTTGATCCTCGAAGCAGAAAGGGCAGTGGTCCGTGGAGACGACTTGCAGATGATCGCCCTTCAGGCCATCCCACAATTTCGGCTGATGATGTTTTTCGCGCAGAGGAGGCGTGAAGACATATTTCGCGCCTTCAAACCCCGGGCGGGCTAAATCCTCAATGGAAAGCAACAAATACTGCGGGCAAGTCTCCGCAAAAATCGGCACGCCCCGGTCGCGCGCGGCGCGCACTTCGTTCAGAGCTTCCTCCGACGACAGATGCACGATGTAAACCGGCGCGCCGGAAATTTCAGACATCGCGACCGCTCGATGCACCGCCTCGGCCTCGGCGGCAACCGGACGAGTTAAGCCATGATAAATGGGTGCGGTCTTTCCTTCCGAGATCGCCCGCTTCACGATGACGTCGATGATGCCGCCGTTTTCGGCGTGCAGACAGATCAGCGCGCCATTCTTCGCGGTGCGGCTGAGTGCTTTAAAAATCGTCTGATCGTCGACCATCAGCACGCCGGGATATGCCATGAAGAGCTTGAAACTGGCGACTCCTTCGCCGACCATATCGTCCATGTCTTCCAGGCCCGCTTCGCCCAGATCGGTGACGATCATGTGCAGGCCGTAGTCGATCGAGGCCTTGTTTTCGGCCTTCTTCCACCACACGTCGAGCGCGTCGCGCATCTTCGTGCCCTTGGGCTGGATGGCGAAATCGATCAGCGTCGTGGTCCCGCCGAACGCCGCGGCCTTGGTGCCGGTTTCGAAATCGTCCGACGATGTAGTCCCGCCGAAGGGCATGTCGAGATGAGTGTGGACATCGATGCCTCCAGGCAGCAGGAACATACCCGTCGCGTCGATAACTCGGTCGGCTTTTTCGATCGGGATGTTTGCAGAGATGTCCTCGATCCTCTCGCTCTCGATGAGGATGTCGGCCGGGAAGGTTTTGGCGGAGGTGACTACGGCGCCGTTGCGGATGAGTGTCTTCATTGAGTTCCTGATTTTGTGATTCGTTCAGATGGCATTGCGCTGCTCCCAGGATTGGGCCTCGATACCGTGGTCCACCCGCTCCATGGTGATGCAGTCTTCCACCGGGCACACCAGCGCGCACAAATTGCAGCCCACGCATTCCGCTTCATCGACGCGCGGAACGCGCACGGGCACGCCCGCAAGCGCGCCGTCGAGCTTGGGAATCGGCGTTACCGTTATTTTTTGAGGACGCGCGTCAATATGAATGCATTGGTGCGCCCCGTCCCAGCACGCGATATAGCACAGGTCGCAGCCGATGCATTTCTCGCGACTGATCTTCGCCACGATTTTGTAGTTCAGGTTGAGATTCTTCCAGTCCTTCACGTTGGGAAGGCTGCGGCCGCGAAAATCGTCGATGGTGCGAAAGCCTTTTTCGTCCATCCAGTTTTTCAGGCCGTCGATCATGTCTTCGACGACGCGGAACCCGTAATGCATGGGCGCCGTACAGAGTTGCAGGCTCTGGCAGCCGAGCAGCAGGAACTCCGCCGCGTCGCGCCAGTTGGATATTCCGCCGATGCCCGACACCGGAATCCCCACGTCGGCGATCTGCTGCACCATATGCAGAGCGATGGGCTTTACCGCCGGTCCGCAGTAGCCTCCGTGCGCCGATTTTCCGTCCACGTTGGGACGAGGGACGAACGTATCGAGATCGATCCCCGTGATGGAATTGATGGTGTTGATCGCCGACAGTCCATCGGCTCCGCCCAGCACGGCCGCGCGGGCGACGGGCCGAATATCGGTGATGTTCGGCGTGAGTTTCACCAGCACCGGCGTCCGCGCGACCTCTTTCACCCAGGCCGTGATCATGGAGCAATACTCAGGCACCTGGCCGACGGCGCTGCCCATGCCTCGCTCGCTCATGCCGTGAGGGCAGCCGAAATTCAGCTCCAGCCCGTCGGCTCCCGCGCCTTCGCTGCGCTTCACGATTTCGTGCCACGCTTCGCGTTTCGAATCGACCATCAGGGACGCGATGACGGCGTTGTTCGGATAACGCTTTTTTACTTCGGTAATCTCGCGCAGGTTGACTTCAAGAGGACGGTCCGTGATGAGCTCGATGTTGTTCAGTCCCATCATGCGCTGGCCGTTGAGGTCGACCGAAGAGTAGCGCGAAGACACGTTGACGATGGGGTCGCCCAGAGTTTTCCAGACGGCTCCGCCCCAGCCTGCGTCGAAGGCTCGCATCACCTGGTCGCCGCAATTGGCCGGAGGGCCGGACGCGAGCCAGAACGGATTGGGGCAGCGAATCTTGCCGGCGAAAAGGGTGGTCAGGTCAGCCATGGGAGCACACCCTTCGCGAACGCCGGCTAAAGCCGACGCTGCAACCTGAACAGGTTGCTGAAAAAGTAGCTCGACAGGCGAAAGCGCCTGTCCCACCTTGCTTTACCTGTTTGATTTGCTTTGGTGGGGCAGGCGGTTCCGCCTGCCAATCGCGGCTTGCAACGACTTTTTCCGCTATTGCTTGTCGTTTAACCATTGGATGATTCCTTGCGCCGCGCGTTTGCCGTCCGCCACGGCGTCCACCACTTCGCGTCCCCCGTTGATGAAATCGCCCCCCGCAAAATATTTTGGATGCTTCGTCTGTCCCGTTTCGCGATTCACATCGCCGCAGATGGCTAACAAATTGGCGAGCGGAGACTGGCCGATGGCCGGAATCACCATGTCGCACGGGATGCGGAGCTGCCCGCAATCGATGGCCTCCACCATGTTTCTGCCGACGACGCGGGTGATCTGCGTCTGCCAGTGAAACTCGATTCCTTCCATGCGCGCGTGTTCGTATTCACTGGCGAAGGCGGACATGTCCGATTCGCCGCGGCGGTAAACCAAGTGGACTTGTTCGGCGCCTAACTTGCTGGCGGCGATCGCGGCGTCGATGGCGGTATTGCCCGCGCCGATGACACAGACGCGGCGGCCGACCGAGCCGTATCCGGTCTTATAAAGCGCGATGAAGCGCAGTGCGTCCACCACGCCCGGCAGATCCTCGCCCGGAACGTTCAACCGGTTCATCGCGCCAAGCCCGACGCCCAGGAAAAACGCGTCGAACTCGCCTTGCGTGCTGTCGTTCACCTCCTCGCCGAGCCGGAACGTGACGCCCATGGCGCGCACCAGTTCGACTTCCATCAGACTATCGCCCGGACGGAGTTTGTATTGCGCGACGCCGTAGGTGTTCAGGCCTCCGGCAAGCGGGTTGCGGTCGAACACGGTAACGGTGAAACCGTGGCGGCGCAACTCGGCGGCGCACGCCAGCGACGCGGGTCCCGCGCCGATGCAGGCGACGTGTTTCCCCTTGTCTGGTCCGGGTTCGAGCTTCAGCTTATGGTCGTAGAACCACTCCATGGCGTGACGCTGCAAGCGGCCGATCTCGATGGGCTGCCGATTGTAGCGATGCATCACGCAGGAGCCCTCGCACAACACATCGACAGGGCAGACGCGGGAACAGCTAAGTCCCAAAACGTTGGCATCGAGAATCGTATTGGCCGACCCGCACAGATTTCCCGACGCGATTTTCTTGATGAACTTCGGAACGTCGATGTGCGTCGGACACGCCGCCGCGCAGGGAGCGTCGTAACAGTAGAGGCAGCGCGAGGCTTCTGCGACGGCGGCTTGCGGAGTGAGCGCCGGATGAAGGTCGGCGAAGCGGGCAGCGAACTCTTCCGGTGGCAGCTGAGGGACGGTATTCATATTACGGCTTCACTAGATCGACGTATGAATCGGGCCGCCGGTCTCTGAAAAATTGCCAGGTCTGGCGGACTTCCTTGATCTGGTCGAGGTCGAGATCGGCGGTCAGGACCTCGTCTTTTTCGCGCGACGCCTCGGCGATAATCTGGCCTCGCGGATTGCAGAAATAGCTGGTGCCATAAAAATGTCCGATGTTCCAGGGAGCCTCCGTGCCCACGCGGTTGATGGCCCCGATGAAGTAGCCGTTGGCCACGGCGTGCGCCGGCTGTTCAATTTTCCAGAGATGTTCGCTCAGCCCGGCAACCGTAGCGGAAGGATTAAAAACGATCTCCGCGCCGTTCAAGCCCAGGGCGCGGGCGCCTTCGGGAAAATGGCGGTCGTAACAAATATAAAGACCGATGCGGACGAAGCCCAGGTCGAACGTCGGGTATCCGAGGTTGCCTGGGCGGAAGTAGAATTTTTCCCAGAATCCGGGCGCGACGTGCGGGATGTGCATCTTCCGATACTTGCCGAGATACGCTCCCGTGTTGTCGATCACCGCCGCCGTGTTGTAAAAAACGCCCTCGTTTTCGATTTCATAAATGGGCACGATCATCGCCATGCGGTGCCGGCGCGCGAGCTCCTGCATGCGCTTAATGGTCGGCCCGTTGGGAATTTTTTCGGTGAAATCGTACCAGCGGGTCTCCTGTTCGGCGCAGAAATACGGTCCGTAAAAAATTTCCTGGAGGCAGGTAATCTGCGACCCGGCGGCCGCGGCCTGCGCGATGTAGGTCTCGTGCTTGTCCATCATCGCCTGCTTGACCTGCGCGAGCGTTTGCTCGGGTTGGCCGGCGTTCGACGCCTGAATCAGGGAACAGCGGACGATGCGGGGCATCGAAAAATCCTCCTGTGATGAATAGGCGGTGACCGCCAGAGGTCCATTATTATGAGGCTTCCCCCGCCTCGAAATCAAACTGTGATACAACTGTGGAACGTGATGTTAAGACGGTTTTTAGCATTCCTGATCGCGGCGGCCAGTCTGTCCGCGGAACACGTTTACATCGGCACGTCGGGTAAAGGGATCTACCTGGCGGACTTCGATACGAAGACGGGCAAGCTTTCCGCACCGTCGATGGTGTCCGACACCGCCGCGCCCAGTTACTTGACGATTCATGAGAGCCGTCTTTACGCGGTGAACGAAGTGAGGGACGGAACGGTGAGCTCTTTCACAATCGATCGTTCGACCGGCAAATTGACGCCGCTGAACTCGATGAGCGTGAAATCGGCGGGGCCGTGCTACATCGCGATCGACAAGTCCGGGCATTCGGCGATCACGGCGAATTATTCGGGAGGCAGCGTCACGGTCCTGCCGATCGCGGGCGACGGGCGCGTGGGCGAGGCGACGGATTTTATCCAGCGCAAGGGGTCGGGGCCGAATCGCGACCGGCAGACGAGCCCTCATCCGCACTGGGTGGGATTCATTCCGGCAAGCAAACTGGCGCTGATCGCGGACCTGGGCCTGGATGAAGTCGCGATTTATAATTTCGACGCCAAGAAGGGCAAGCTGACGGTTGGGAATCCCGCGTTCATGACCATCCCTCCGGGTTCGGGACCGCGGCACGGAGCGATGCATCCGTCGGGGAAGTTTTTTTACGAGATCAATGAGCTGAGCTCGAACATCATGGAGTTTTATTACGAAGCGGAGATGAAGAGGTTCACTCAGATCCAGACGATCAGCACGCTGCCCGAGGGATTCAAGGGCGACAACACCGGCGCGGAGATCGCCGTGCATCCGTCGGGGAAATTCGTCTATGCGTCCAACCGCGGAGACGACAGCATCGCGGTGTTTTCGGTCAACGATCCGAAGCGAGGCACACTGAAGCTGGAACAGCACATTCCTTCCGGCGGCAAAACGCCCCGGCAGTTTGAACTCGACCCGAGCGGCCACTGGCTGCTGGCAGGCAATCAGGGTTCGGACAACATCGCGATCTTCAGCATCGACGCGTCCACCGGTAAGCTGACGGCGGCGGGCGTGGTCGCGGGCGTCCCCAAACCGACCTGCATCAAGTTCGCCAAGTAGTCCTTCGACGCCGCTCGTCTTAGTACATTTGTACCTTAGGCGGAACCGTAGCGTAAATAAGCGCTCTCCCTGATTGGGCGCCCACGTGCGCGGCCTCTACAATGCAAATAGTAGAGAAACGAGGATTTGTATCTTGCAATTGACAAGAGTGGGGAAATCTCAATACTCGGAGACGGAGGCCGCCGAAGAGCTGGGGATTTCCGTGGCTCAATTGCGGACGATGATTCGCAGCCACGTCGTGGAACGCGATGAGGACTTGACCAATGTCCCCGTCACACAATTCCAACCCTCGGATTTGCTGATCCTCAGGCTACTGTCTGGAAGACAGCTCCAGGACTAAGCGCGCCGGCGCTCGCTTTCGATAAAATCGATAGCCTATGGCACAGCTTGGTTTTCTTGGACTCGGAATCATGGGCGCTCCCATGGCCCGGCATCTGTTAAAGGCGGGACACGACGTGGCGTTGTGGTCGAACACAGCGTCGAAGGCCCGGGAACTGGCGAAGGAGGGCGCTGGAAAAGCGTGCGCCACACCCGAGGAGGTCGCCCGCCTCTCGGATGTGATTTTCTACTGCGTCGGCGATACCGCCATGGCCCGCGAGATCACGCTGGGTCCGAAAGGATTGCTGGAAGGCGTGAGGAAGGGTGCCATCGTTGCCGATTGCAGCACGATCTCGCCCTCTGTGAGCAAAGAAATTGGCCAGCAGTTCGCCGATCACGGAGCGCATTTCTTGGACGCGCCCTGCACCGGATCGAAGCCCGGAGCGGAGAAAGCCACGCTGACGTTCATGGTGGGCGGCGAACAGGCGGCATTTGAAAAATCGAAGCCATACTTCGAGATCATGGGAAAGGTTTTCTACTATTGCGGTGCCGCCGGGCAGGGCTTGCAAGCCAAGCTGACGCAGAACCTGATCCTGGCCAGCATCATGCAGGCGTTCGCCGAAGGGATGGTCCTGGCTACCAAAGGTGGAATTGCCCCCGGCCTGATGCTCGAGATTCTCGATAACAGCGCCGCCAAAAGCGGGCTTATCTCCTTCAAAGCACCGTACATCCTGTCCAGAGACTTCGGGACGAACTTCGCCACCAAATGGATGCACAAGGACGTCACCCTAGCCCTGGAGGCGGGGAGAGAACTAGGCGTACCACTCCCGGCGACCGCGTTGACCCAGCAGATGTTGCAGGCAAATATGGCTTCCGGGCGCGCGGACGACGACTTCTGTTCCGTGATCCGGGTTTTGGAAGACTGGGCAGGAGTAGAGGTAAAAAAGCAGTAAGCCATATGTCTAATAGAAACATAGTTGTAAGTAACACCTGGCTGACGTGGTAAAAATTTCTTAAGATTTTTCTACAAAAAACTGTTGCTTTTTGGATCGGGATATCCTAATATTGGAATCAAGCCGGGGAGGCCAAACTCCCACCAAAGCGAGACTAACCTCATAAAGACCCCTGAAGCAATCCTCCCCGGCGCCCCTTTGGGGTTCGAGGTCAGGCGGTCAAGAGGTTAAAAATCAAAATCTAGTGATAATATAAAGAGTAAGGGTGACTCTGCTTACACTTTTGGGCTCTACCGGGTCAATTGGGACCAGCACCCTGGACGTCGTGCGCCGGTGGCCCGAGCGATTCGGCATTTACGCGCTCGTTGCTGGGCGCAATACTGAGCTCTTAGCCAGCCAGATCGAGGAGTTTCGCCCGCAAGTGGTTGTCGTGGCGGATGAAACCGCTCTCAAGGATTTGCGGACGCGGTTGGGTTCGTTTTTGCCGGTACTGGCTTTCGGCGCGCAAGGCCGCATTGAAGCCGCCCGGGCCTCGGAAGCGGGATTCGTGATGTCGGCGATTGTCGGCGTCGAGGGCATGGAAGCCACTTACGAGGCGGTCCGGTTGGGCAAGCGCGTCGGCCTGGCGAACAAGGAGACCCTAGTAGCCAGCGGCAAGCTCATTATCGAGGCGATGCGAGCCTCCGGCACCGAGTTGCTTCCTGTAGACAGCGAGCACAACGGCGCGCACCAGGCGTTTCGCGCGGGACGCAGGGACGAGGTCGCGAAGCTGATTCTGACCGCGTCGGGCGGGCCTTTCCGCAAAACTCCGGCCGAGGCGTTGTCGAAAGTAACTCCCCAGCAGGCCTTGAATCATCCGACATGGAAGATGGGCCAGCGGATCACCATCGATTGCGCCACCTTAATGAATAAAGGCTTTGAGGTGATAGAGGCCTGTTGGCTGTTCGACCTTCCGCCGAAACAAGTAGAAGTGGTCGTGCATGCCCAATCGAAAGTCCACGCCATGGTGGAATACACGGATGGCAGCGTGATTGCTCAAGTTTCGGCGACGGATATGCGAATGCCGATTCAATACGCGCTGACCTATCCCGAAAGGGCCGATGCGCCCGTGCCCCGGCTCGACTGGACCGAGAGCGCGACGTGGAATTTCGAGGCCCCCGATTTTCAAAAATTTCCTCTCCTCAAGCTTGCCTACGAAGCCCAACAAACAGGTGGTTCGGCTACGTGCACCCTAAATGCAGCCGATGAGATTGCCGTGGAGGCGTTTCTGGCCGGAAAGATTCCGTTCCCGGCGATTGCGGCGACGGTCGCCGAGACGCTCGACAGGATTCCGAACAGGGAACCACGGACGATCGCAGAAGTGTTAGAAATAGATCGTGCCTCCCGCGAGGCGGCCAGGCGGGTGATCGACGCCCGGTGGACGAAAGTTACAACCGAAGCGGCGCTTCGTGCGTAAGAAAGTATAGGGAATGGTTTTTCTACAAAATATCTGGTGGTATCTGGTTCTGATCGGGGTGATGATCCTGGTCCACGAACTGGGCCATTATTGGGCGGCTCGCTTCTTTGACGTGAAAATTGAAGCGTTCAGCTTCGGCTTCGGGCCGCGGCTGTTCGGCTTCCAGCGCGGGGAGACCGATTTCCGCTTCTGCGCGATCCTGTTCGGCGGCTACGTGAAGATGGCGGGCGAGCAGTTCGGCGATCTGACGGATCCGGGCGACCAGAACGTCAATCACGATCCACGCAATTTTCTGGCGAAGCCGCGCTGGCAGCGGGTGATTATCTCCTTCGCCGGTCCGGCCATCAACCTTGTGCTCGCGGTCGCCTTGCTGACCGGTTTGAACACGCAGCATTATTTGCGCATCCCCCTACCGCATTCCCCGGTGGTGGGCGTTGTTCTGCCGAACGGACCTGCCTACCAGGCGGGCGTTCGCGAAGGCGACCAGGTGATCGCGATCGACGATATCGAGAACCCGACCTGGGAAGACGTGATGATGAAGGAAGTCTACGGCGCCAAGCAGGCCATGCGAGTGACGCTAAAGCGCAATGGCGAGCTGCTCCATTTTTCCGTCACGCCGCGCTACGACGAGAAACTGGGCGCCGGCCAGGCCGGATGGATGCAGCAATCCCAGGTAGAAGTGGGTGGGTACTTAAAAGGGAACGATGCCGCGGAAAAGGCCGGTCTTCAAAAGGGCGACATTCTGCTCAGCATCAATGGCCAGCCGTTGCGGAGCGCCTCGAAGCTGCAGGAAGTGCTGGAACAGACCAAGGGCGCGCCGATCAAATTGACCTATTCCCGCAACGGGACGGTGCGCGAGGTGGCGCTGACGCCGGCGTTGCGCGAAGTGGAAGGACAGCAGCGCTGGATGATCGGTGTGACGCTGGAACAGCCGATGGAAGTGGTGAAGCTGCCGCTGGGCCAGGCGTTCACCGAATCCTGCCGCCAGAACCTGCAATTCACCAAGATGATTTTCAAGGTGCTCGAAGGGATCGCCGAGCGGAGGATGTCTCCGAAGTCGATCGAAGGACCGTTCCGCATCGCGCAGATGTCGGGCGAGGCGGCGCGGCAGGGGCCGGCCGATTTCACGCTATTGATGGCCGGCGTGAGCCTGAACCTGGCGATCTTCAACCTGCTGCCGATTCCAATTCTGGACGGCGGCGTGATCGTAATGCTGCTGATCGAGATGCTGCTGCGGCGGGATCTGGATCTGAAGGTGAAAGAAGCGGTATTGAAGGTCGGCTTCGTGTTCCTGATGGTCGTCGTGGTTTTTGTGCTGTACAACGACCTGTCGAAGATGCTCCCGCCAGGTTAAACCTGCCTTCGTTGTCACCCTGACGAGTCCAGTTTCAAGGGTGGGGCGGGCTATCAGCCGGCAGCCGCCCTCCGGGCGGCTCTTGTTTGCCGCCACGAAAAGCCTGCTGGAAGCAGGCTGCCGGCTTTAAAGCCCGCCCCACACGAAATCCTTGCCCAGACTCTGACGCATCGGGCTCGAACGCCGAGAGGTTATGGGCTACTACGCCGGTGTGTGTTCCGGCTCCGGCTGCACGGTTTTCTTTTTGAAGTTTCCGACCCAATCCTGGAGTCCCGCCATATACGTGTAGAACACCGGCGTCAGGTATAGCGTCACCAGCTGCGAGAACAGCAGCCCGCCGACCACCACCAATCCCAGCGACTGCCGGGCTTCGCCGCCCGCTCCATAACCCACCGCGATCGGCACCGCGCCCAGCAGTGCCGCCATGGTGGTCATCATGATGGGGCGGAAGCGGATGAGGCAGCCCTCGTAAATGGCTTTTTCGGGCGCCATCCCCTGGTGACGCTCGGCGTCGAGAGCGAAATCGATCTGCATAATAGCGTTCTTCTTCACGATGCCGATCAGCATGATGAGGCCGACGAACGCGTAGATATTCAAATCCATGTGGAACAGGTATAGAGTGACCAGCGCGCCGAATCCGGCCGAGGGCAGACCCGAAAGGATCGTGATCGGGTGAATGTAACTCTCATACAAAATGCCCAGCACGATGTAGACCACCAGGATGGCGATCAGCAGCAGCACCCACAGATTGCCTAGTGAACTCTCGAAGGCTTTCGCTGCACCTTGAAAACTGGTGGACACGGTTTCCGGGAGATTGGCGGCCGCGATTTCGCGGATCTGTTCCACCACCTGGCCGAGCGATGCGCCCGGCTTCAGATCGAAGGAAATGGTGACGGCCGGAAGCTGTCCATAATGGCTGATAGCCTGCGGGCCGACGTCCTGCTTCACCTGGGCCAGCGTATCGAGAGGCACCAGAGGTCCGGTGGTCCCCTTGAAATAAAGCATCGACAAAGCGCGCGGATCGGCCTGATAAACGGGTTTCAGCTCCAGCAGAACTTTGTATTCGTTGACCGCTGCATAGATCGTGGAGACCCAGTGCGGGCCGTACGCATCATAAAACGCGCTTTCAATGGCGTTGGCGTTGATCTGCAACGTCGCGGCCTTATCGCGATCGATGGTGACGTTCACCTGCGGACTGGTGATGGCCAGATCGCTGGTGACGTCTTCGAGGCCGGGCAGCTGGGCCATTTCCTTTTCCATCTTCTGCGCCGCCGCGTATAGCTCCGGCCGGTTCGGCGACTGCATGGAAAACTGATACAGACTTTTTGAGACCTGGCCGCCGATGCGGATGGTGGGCGGATTCTGGAGATACACCTTCATGCCCGGGATTTCGGCGAGCTTGGGACGCAGGTCGTCGATGATGTCGTTGACCATCTGCTTGCGCTCGCTGCGGGGCTTGAGGTGAACCACCAGTTGGCCGAAATTCGGACCGCCGATGGTGGTGGCGGCGGTTCCGCCGACCGTCGACATCAGCGCTTCGACGTTGGGATTCTGGCTGACGATTTTCGCAATGACCTTCTGATACTCGCGCATCTGGTAGAAGGAAGTGCCTTGCAGCGCTTCCGTAGTCACCTGCAACTGGTCGGTGTCCTGATCGGGGATGAAGCCTTTCGGAATCTTGACGAACAGGTAAACGGTAGCGACCAGAACGAGCGCAGACACGGCCATGGTGAGCCCGCGCTGGCGCAGCACGATTTTCAACGTGGCATCGTAGGCACGCAGCATGCCGTCGAAAAATTTCTCGGTGATGCGGTAAAACCAGCCACGCTTTCTGGTGTGATCGGGCGTTTTCAGAAAGCGGCTGCAAAGCATGGGCGTCAGCGTGATGGAGACGATTCCTGAAATCAGGATCGCAACGCAGATGGTGACCGAAAACTCGCGGAACAGCCGGCCCAGAATGCCTCCCATGAACAGGACCGGAATAAAGACCGCCGCCAGCGACAACGTCATCGACACGATAGTGAATCCGATTTCCTTGGACCCGACCAGCGACGCGGCCAGCGGCCTTTCGCCCATTTCCATGTGGCGGAATATATTTTCGAGCATCACGATGGCGTCGTCCACCACGAAGCCGACCGAAAGAATCAGCGCCATCATCGACAGGTTGTCGAGCGAGTACTTCAGCAGATACATCACCGCGAACGTTCCGACGATCGAGAAAGGAAGAGCCAAGCTCGGGATGATCGTCGCCGACACGTTGCGCAAGAAAAGGAATATGACCGCAATCACCAGGGCCAACGTCAGCAGCATGGTGAACTGAACGTCTTTATACGACTCGCGAATGGTGTCCGAACGGTCGTAGAGGATGTCCATTTTGACCGACGGAGGCAACTCGGCTTTGAACGTCGGCAGAAGGTTCTTGATATTGTCGGTGACTTGAATGGTATTCGTGCCCGGCTGGCGCTGGATGCCGAGAATGATGGAGCGCTGCGCGTCGTCGCCCTGGTACAGCCAGGACTCGGTCTTGTCGTCCTCGACGCTATCGATGACGTTGCCTAAATCCTGCAATCGTACCGGCGCGCCGTTGCGATAAGCGACGATCAACGACCGGTACTGCGCCGCGCTCATCAACTGTCCGCTGGCTTGCAAAGTAAACGCGCGCTGCGGACCGGTGATCTGCCCCGTCGGCAGGTTGACGTTCCAGGCTTTTAACGCGGTCTCGACTTCATTGATGCCGACCTGGTGCGACGCCAGCGCCTGCGGATCCATCTGCGCGTGCACGGCGTACTTCTGCTGCCCCAGCACCTGCACCTGGGCGACGCCGCTGGCCATGGAGATACGTTGCGCAATGCGCGTTTCCGCGTATTCGTCGAGGGTCCACAGAGGCAGCATTTTCGACGTCAACGCGAGATAGAGAATCGGCTGATCCGCCGGGTTGACCTTGGTGAACGTCGGCGGCGTCGGCATGCCCTGCGGCAGCAGCCGCGAGGCCTGGGTGATGGCGGCCTGCACGTCGACCGCGGCTCCGTCCATGCTGCGCGCGAGTTCGAATTCAAGCGTGATCTGCGTCGAGCCGAGCGAATTGACGCTGGTCATCGATTCGAGGCCGGCGATGGTCGAGAACTGGTTTTCGAGCGGCGTGGCGACCGACGACGCCATCGTATCGGGACTGGCGCCGGGAAGCTGCGCGGTGATCAGCAGCGTGGGAAAATCGACGTTCGGCAGATCGCTGACCGGCAGCGCGCGGTACGCCACGACGCCGAACAGAGCGATAGCGGCCATCAGCAGGCTGGTCGCAATGGGGCGCTGGATAAAAGTTTCAGACAGATTCATTCGTTAATCGCCAAATCCGAGTGCGGTTTCTTCCGGAGTGAACTCGGGCTTGTGGCGATCGCGCCACCATCCGAGCACGGACGCCATGTAGGTGTAGACCACCGGCGTCAGATATAACGTCACGAGCTGCGACAGCATCAGGCCGCCGACCACGGTCAGGCCCAATGGACGCCTCGCTTCGCCACCCGATCCATAACCGAGCGAGATGGGCACCGCGCCCAGCAGCGCTGCCATGGTGGTCATCATGATGGGCCGAAAGCGGACCAGGCAGCCCTGATAGATGGCCTCGCGCGGCGACTTGCCCCCTTTTCGCTCCGCTTCCAGCGCGAAATCGATCTGCATGATGGCGTTCTTCTTGACGATTCCCACCAGCATGATCAGGCCGACGAAGGAATAAATGTTCAGGTCCACCTTGAAAAAGATCAGCGTGAGCAGCGCGCCGACGCCCGCCGAAGGGAGTCCGGAAAGAATCGTCAGCGGGTGGATGTAGCTTTCATACAGCACGCCCAGAACGATGTACACCACCATAATCGCGACGGTCAGCAGCAGGCTCAGGTTCTTGAGCGAACTTTGAAATACCTTGGCGGTGCCGGTGAAGCTGGTGGTGACTGTATCGGGCAGAGTGCGCGCGGCGACGTCGCCCAGCTTGTCGACCGCGGTTCCCAGCGCAACGCCGGACTGAAGGTTGAACGAAATCGTGACCGAGGGAAGCTGACCGGAGTGATTGATGCTCTGCGGCATGGCGTCCGATTTGAGGCTGACCACTTCGTTCAGGGGAATCAGCGTGCCACTGGTCGATTTGAAGTAAATTTTCGAGAGATAGTCGGCGTGCTCCTGATACTTGTGCTGGATCTCCATCAGCACTTCGTGTTGACTGGCGGGAGAGTAAATGGTGGAGCTCCATTTCGGTCCATAGGCATCGTAAAGAGCGGTCTCGACCGAGGTGGCATTCAGGCCGAGGACCGCGGCGCGGTCGCGGTCGACCATGACGTTGACGCGTGGACTCTTGATTTGCAGATCCGTGTTCACGTCGCGTACGACGTCGGTCTGCTTCGCGACCGCGGCTTCCAGGCGAACGGCCTGTTTATACAACTCCTCAGTATCGGCGCTCTGCACGGTCAGCTCATACGCGCTCTTCGACATGCGTCCGCCGATGCGGATGGTGGGAGGGACGGTCATGAAGCAGCGGAAACCCGGGAAATTGCTGATCTTCGGCCGCATTTCCTCGATGATCTGCGGAACGGTGAGCTTGCGTTCCTTGCGCGGTTTCAGCAGCACGCTCATGCGGCTGTTGTTGACGCTGGCGCCGCCGAATCCGCCGCCGACCGAGGCCATGAACGTGTCGACGTTGGGATCGGCGCGAATGATGTCGGAAAGACGCCGCACATAATTGACCATCTGATAATACGAAGTGCCTTGCAAAGCTTCCACCGAAAGCGAAATCTGGTCCGTGTCGGCGTCCGGAATGAACCCCTTCGGAACGCGGTCGTAGAGGTAAATGGTCCAGCCGATGACGGCGAAAAACACACCCGCCATCACGACGCGATGCCTCAGGACGGCGCGCAGGCTCCGGTCGTAGGCACGCAGAGTTCCGTCGAAGAACCATTCCGTCGCGCGGTAGACAAAATTATGGGTCTTCCGCGGGTCGTGCGCGCGCAGGAAGCGGCTGCACAGCATCGGCGTGAAGGTGATGGACACTAGCCCCGAGAACAGAATCGCCACCGTGATGGTGACCGCGAATTCGCGGAACAGGCGTCCGAGTATCCCGCCCATGAACAGAATCGGGATGAACACGGCGGCCAGCGAAATGGTCATCGACATGATGGTGAAGCCGATTTCCTTCGAGCCGTTGAGCGCCGCCTCGAACGGCTGCTCGCCCAGCTCGATATGGCGGACGATATTCTCCAGCATCACGATGGCGTCGTCCACCACGAAGCCGACCGAGAGAATGAGAGCCATCATCGACATCTGGTCCAGCGAATAATTCAACATCCCCATCACCGCCAGCGTGCCAAGAATGGAGAACGGCAGCGCGAGGCTTGGAATGAGCGTCGCCGAGGCGTTGCGGAGGAAGAAGAAAATCACGCCGACCACCAGCAGCAGGGTGATCGCCATGGTCCTCTGAATATCCGTGAAAGCGTCGCGAATGTTTTTCGAGCGGTCGCCGCGGACCAGCAGCGTCGCCGATGGAGGCAGCTGCGCCTGGAACGACGGCAGCAGCGCCTTAATATGATCCACCACGGCGATGGTGTTCGTCCCCGGCTGCCGCATCACGCCCAGGGTGATCGCACGTTGGCCGCCCTTGCTGGTATACAGCCATGACGCGTTCTTGTCGTCCTGTACACTGTCGATGACGTCGGCGATGTCCTGGAGGCGAATTGCGCGCCCGTTCACCCAGGTCACCACCATCGGCCGAAACTCCGCCGCGTTCATCAGTTGTCCGTTGGCAAAAATGTTGTAGGCGACCTGCGGGCCGTAGAGCGTGCCCAGCGGCATATTGATGTTCCAGTTGTTGAGCGCGGCGTCCACCTCGTTGAGGCCCACTCGTTTCGCCGCCAGCTTATCGGGATCGATCTGCACTCGCACCGCGTATTTCTGCTGGCCCATCACCTGCACCTGCGCGACGTCGTTGACCATGGAGATGCGCGGGGCGACCATCGTCTCGGCGAATTCGTCGAGCTGCGACATGGACAAGGTATCGGAGACCAGGCTCAGAAAGATGATCGGCTGCTCGGCTGGATTGCTCTTGTGGAACGACGGCGGCGCGGGCATGCCGGGAGGCAGCAGCGGCGTCACTTCGGCGATGGCCGTTTGCACGTCCACCGCGGCTCCGTCGATTTCGCGGTCCAGGTCGAGCTGCAAGGTGACGCTGCTAGATCCCGTAGAACTGGTGGACGTCATCGAGTCGAGCCCCGCGATTCCAGTGAACTGCCGTTCAAGCACCGTGGCAACCGCCGACGACATGGTGTTCGGATCCGCGCCCGGAAGGCTGGCGGAAACCGAGATCGTGGGATAATCCACGCTCGGCAGGTCGCTGATCGACATGGTGCGATAAGCGACCACTCCGAACATGGCGATGCCCGCCATCAGGAGGCTGGTGGCGATGGGTCTGCGAATGAAAATTTCGGAGAAGTTCACAAACTCCCCTCTGAACCTAGCCCTTGGGCGCCAAGCGGCCCTTCTTCTTGCCGTCGCCGCCTTCTTTGCCCTCGCCGCCGCCTTGTTTATCCCCGCGGCCGCCGCCGCGCATCTGGACTTTAATCCCCGGCGCGAGCCGCAACTGGCCCTCGGTGACGATCGTTTCGCCGACCTCAAGACCTTTATCGATCACCAGGTCCTGATCCACGCGCACGCCCGCGATCACCGGGCGCGCTTCCACGCTGCGGTCTTCCTTCACCACGTAGACGAATGCGCCGTCCTGACCGGTCTGCACCGCCTGATTTGGAACGACGATCGCGTTGGGCTGCATGGCCAGCCGCAGAACCACGTTGACGAACTGCCCCGGCCACAGCTTCCGGTCCTTATTATCGAAGGTGCCTTTCAGCTTGATCGTGCCGGTGGTCATGTCGACGTTGTTATCGATGAATGTCAGCGCGCCGGACTCGTCGCCAGCCGAATCCTGAAGCTTCGCCAGCACCTGGACCTTGCCTCCGGCCATGTACTTTTTCACGTCGTTCAGTTTTCCCTCGGGAACGGCGAAGGTGGCGTAGATCGGCTCGATCTGATTGATGGTCACCAGTTCGGTGGTGTTCGGCGGAACCACGTTGCCCTGCTTGATGGTCAGGTTGCCGGTGCGGCCGTCGATCGGCGATTTAATCGAGGTGTAGCCAAGCTGCACTTCGGCGTTGGCGATGTTCGCCTGATCCGCGACGGCTTGAGCGCGGGCGCTTTCAATGGCCGCGCGATCCGCCATGACAGACTGCGCCAAGGCGTCGGCGTTCGACGTGAACTGCTCGCCCTGATCCTTGGAGACGATCCCTTCGGCGGCCAGTTTGGCATAACGTCCGGATTCGGTCCGGGCGTACTTTTCCTGCGCAATGTCGCGGGCAAGGTTGGCTTTCGCCTGGGCCAGCAGCGCTTCATCCTTGGCCAGATTAGCCTTCACCTGCGCCAGCGCGGCCTCCAGAGGCCTTGGATCGATGGTGAAAAGAGGATCGCCCTTCTTTACGTAATCGCCTTCCTTGAAAAAAACCCTGGTGATCTCGCCGCCGACCTGCGCCTTCACACTGATGGTGGTATAGGCCTCCACATTGCCGACCACCGCGATGTCGATGGGAACATCCCTCTGCCCCACCTTTGCCGTAACCACGGGCACCGCGCCACCGCCACCTTTGCCCTTGCCGCCGCCCTTGCCGGCAGGCGATCCGCCATCGGCCGTGGTGGTTGTTGTACAGCTATGGAGCAAAAATACGCCAAACAGCACAGCGCACAGTAATCCGGTGCTGGCTGCCCGCGTCTGGACGTTGTGGGTGGAGTGGATTTTCACGCTGATCTTTTTCGAGTTAAGGTTTGATTCTAGTATAGATGCGGCTGCCCTTGTTTGACGAAAGCGTTGGCCTGGGATTAAATATGTTGGGCGCTTCCACGTCAACTAAAGTTACCCGCCTCTGCCATTAGGCAATCCTAACCTTTTTTCCCGTACTCGCCCGGCTTGCTATCATCGTCAGTGAGAGTGTAGTGCTTCCGCGTCCCGCTCACCCGAGAAGCTGCCTCGTGTAGCCGTATTAAGGAGTTTTTATGATCCGCTCTCATCGCGCAACTACCCTTTTTCTGTCTGTAGCCGCTTTGCTGGTCTACAGCTCCGTTGCGCTGATTTCGCAGAATACCGGCCACCGCGCCACCCCTCTGATCCACGACAAAGTGGATGAAAATAAATTGGTTACCTTGTCTGGAAATACTCGTTCAGAGGCCAACGCGGAAAACGATCTGGGCACCGTCGGCGACAGCCTCAACATGGACCACATGATGCTCCAGTTGAAGCGATCCCCTCAACAGGAACAGGCGGCCCGGCAGTTCGTGGCCGACCTGCATAATCCCAAGTCGCCCAACTTCCATAAATGGATGACGGCAAGCGAGTTCGGGAAAAACTTCGGGTTGGCGGATTCCGACATACAGGCCATCACCGGTTGGCTGGAATCGCACGGCTTCACGGTCAATTCGGTCTATCCCAACGGCATGGTGATCGATTTTTCCGGCAGCGCGGGACAGGTGCTGAGGGCGTTCCATACCTCGATTCATCATCTTGACGTGAACGGGGTGGCGCATATCGCCAACTTCAGTGACCCTCAGATTCCCGCCGCTCTGGCCCCGGCCGTGGCTGGCGTCGTCTCCATGAACGACTTCCAGCCGCACACGATGAAACGGGCGAAATACACGTTCAACCAGGGTCAGCCGTATCAGGCCGTGGTTCCCGCCGATCTGGCAACCATTTACGACTTGAATCCCTTGTTCGCGCAAGGAATTACGGGCGTGGGGCAGACCATTGTGGTGATCGAGGACACCGATCTGTATCGCTCCTCCGACTGGGATACGTTCCGCAGCACTTTCGGACTGGATCAATACACCTCTGGATCGCTGACCACAGTCCATCCCACCCCATCGAGCGGGCTGAACAACTGTTCCGCGCCGGGAATCGTGGCGGGCGACGACGGCGAAGCGATCCTCGACGCCGAGTGGGCCAGCGCGGCGGCGCCCAACGCGGCAATCGTGGTGGCGGCCTGCGGCAACACGCGGGTCACGTTCGGCGGCTTTATCGCGATGCAGAATATCGTGAACTCCAGCACGCCTCCGTCGGTCATCAGCATCAGCTACGGCAACTGCGAGGCGGAAAACGGAGCGTCGTCGAACGCTTCCATCAGCGCTCTCTATCAGCAGGCGGTGGCCGAAGGAATTTCGGTATTCGTCTCGTCGGGAGACGAGGGTGCGGCCAGTTGCGACGCCGGACTTTCGAGCGCGACACACGGCATCGGCGTCAGCGCCTACGCTTCCACCCCCTATAACGTCGCGGTGGGCGGAACCGACTTCTCAGACACATTGGACGGCGCCAACGGCAACTACTGGAGCGCGACCAATACATCAACCTACGGCTCGGCGCTTTCCTACATTCCCGAGATTCCGTGGAACGATTCCTGCGCGGGCAGCCTGCTCGCCAGCTTTCTGGGTTATTCGACCGTATACGGCGCGGACGGCTTCTGCAACAGCAACACGGCGCGCCGGGATAGCCTGGTAGAAGTCGTGGCGGGCAGCGGGGGTCCCAGCAACTGCGCATCCGGGTCGCCCTCGTCCTACGGTGTCTCCAGCGGATCCTGCCAGGGCTTCGCAAAGCCCGAGTGGCAGACCGGTCTGGACGGAATTCCCGACGATGGTGTGCGCGATATCCCCGACGTTTCCCTGTTCGCCGCCGACGGCATCTGGGGACACTTCTACGTCACCTGCTGGTCCGACGTGAGAAATGGCGGAGCGCCCTGCACCGGCGCTCCCAGCAATTGGGCGGGTGCGGGCGGCACGTCGTTCTCCTCTCCGATTATGGCCGGCATCCAGGCGCTGGTGAATCAGAACGCGGGCGGCGCGCAGGGCAATCCGAATTACATGTACTACTCGCTGGCCGCGGCCAATCCGAGCATCTTCCATGGCGTCACACGCGGCGACATCGATGTGAATTGCACCGGAATCGCGAACTGCTTCGGCTCCACCGGATCGGTCACCTATGGCCGTGGAGGCCGCCCGACGGGTAACGCCACGAGTGGCGCTCTTTCGGTGTCGAGCAGTTCCTTCACGCCCGCCTATGGCACCGGAGCGTCCTGGAACTTCGCCACGGGAATCGGCAGCGTGGACGCGTTCAATTTAGTGATGAGCTGGACCGCCGGCCAGTAAGACCGTAACCCCCGCGAGCCCTTCGTCGCGAGCGATCAAGCGTCGGGGACTGACACCTTTTTCGCCCCTCATAGTACGGACAATCAGAAAATCTTCGCGGCGAAAAAGGCTGTCTGTCCCCTGGCTACCACCGATTGAGGTCGCAGCGCTCATGGCTGCAGCCGCCTCTTCCAGCGGCTCTCTTCATCTTCCGAAGTGAAACGGCTCTAAGCCCCCGAAAACAGAAACACCGCGACCTCCGACATCAGGTTCGGCAGCATCGTCACTTCGCGATTTCCCGCCAGAAAAATGCGCCGCTCCACGCGCCACTTTTCTTTCTCCGCCAGCGCCTCAAAATCCAGCACCGTCAGAAAATGGATGTTCGGCGAGTTGTACCAATCGTAGGGAAACAGCTCCGTCTGCGGCGCGCGGCCCGTCACCAGGTGTGCCATCCGCACCCGCCAGTGCGCGAAATTCGGGAATGCGACAATGCCCCGCCGGCCGATCCGCAGCATCCCTTTCAGCACCCGCAAAGGGTCGCGCGTCTCTTGAAGGGTCTGGCTGAGGATCACGTAATCGAACGCCTGCTCCGGATAATCCTCCAGGCCCGATTCCAGATCGCCCTGATAAACCGACACGCCGCGCGCAATCGCCTTCTGCACCCTCGCGCCGGTCAGCTCCACGCCGCGCCCGTCGACGTTCTTGTGGTCGCGCAGCCAGGCCAGCAAGCTCGCCTTCGCCGCAGCCCAGGTCCAGCACGCGTGTCCCCGGTTCGATCAGCTCGCTGATGATGGCATAGTCGCGGCGTCCGAACACATCAAGCATTCTGTAAGGCCCCGCGAAACGTGCTTGCCAAAAATCCTCGAACCAGCTCCGCCTGTTCCTTCACCTCGACCAGAAACGCGTCGTGCCCGTAATCCGACGCCAGGTTGCAATACGCCACATCGCAATTGCGGCTGCGCAGCGCGCTGACCACTTCGAGCGCCTGATAGCTGGGGTACAGCCAGTCCGACGTGAAGCTGATCACCAGAAACCGCGTCTTGATTCTTTCAAAGAGAGACGCCAGCGTCCCGTGCTGCGTCAAGTCGAACGAATCCATCGCCCGCGTAATATACAGATACGAATTCGCGTCGAACCGGTCGACGAACGTGCTGCCGCGATATTGCAGATAGCTCTCCACCTCGAACTGATCCGGCGCGCGCAGCCTGCGCCCGAACTTTTCGCGCATGCTGGTGTCGCTCATGTAGGTGATGTGGCCCACCATTCGCGCCACCGCCAATCCGCGGGCCGGAGGTTTGCGGCCGTAATAATTCCCCTCGTTCCAATCGGGATCGGCCATAATCGCCTGCCGCCCCACTTCGTTGAAGGCGATCTGCTGTGCGCTGTGCCGCGCCGTCGTCGCGATCGGAAGCGCCGCTCCCACGCTCTCGGGATACGCCACCGCCCATTCGAGCGCCTGCATCCCTCCCATCGACCCTCCGGCGACCGCCAGCAGTTTTTGGATGCCCATCGAATCGATCAGCATCTTCTGGAGCCGCACCATGTCCGCGACGGTGACCACCGGAAACGACATCGCCCAAGGCTCGCCCGTCTCCGGATTGATCGACGAAGGCCCCGTAGTGCCCCTGCACCCCCCCAGGATGTTCGAGCAGATGACGAAGTACTCATCGGTGTCGAAACCAAGCCCCGGCCCGATCATTTTCGACCACCACCCGCCCTCGCCCGCGGCATGCGCATCGCCTGAAAACGCGTGCAGCACCAGAATCGCATTGGATTTATCGGCGTTCAGCGTGCCGTAAGTTTCGTAAGCGACCTCCACCGGCTTCAACGTAACGCCGCAATCGAGGTCGAGCTTTTCAAACGTGGAAATAGCGGACGCGGTGACCATGAGGGACAAATTCCAGTGTATGCAATGCGGCGTTTGTGGCGCACGCCCCCAGGCGTGCCGCGTCGACACTCGTGTCGCCGCGTCTTTTTAAAACCCCGCCGGCGTAATAAAAAAACTCTCGCTCCACTTCGCGCCCGGCGCAATCGTTTGCAGCTTCGCGTCCTTGCCCTCGTGCGTCAGATTAAACGCATTGGTCTCCGACGCCATCGGCTCGAAGCACACATACGACCCGCCCTTCGGCGCATAAACCACCGCCACCGGATACTTCGGCCCGAACTTCACGCTGATGCGCTGCTTCTTCCCTTCCACCACCCAATCGCCGCCCGTCAGCCCCGTGAACACGTTGTCGAGCACATGCCCCGCCAAGGGAAATGGATTCTCCAACGACATCGGCTGAAGCTCGCCCGTAGGGACGAGAAGATCCGACAACACCACGCTCTGGCGCGCCGCCAGATGAACTTTCCAATCGTCGCGAGGCGAATCGGTCAACTGAAAATAAGGATGGAATCCCAGCGACAGAGGCATCGGATCACTCGAAAGATTCTCCACCGTCGTCGCCACTTCCAATGTCCCCCCGTGCAGCCTGTGCGTCATCTCCATCGCATACGCAAACGGAAACTGAGCCATCCAGTCCGGCTCCTTCCAAGGCTCCAGCCTCGAAGTCACCGACGAATTGTCTTTCTTAATCACCCGCCATTTGTCGGTAAACGATACCAATCCATGAATCGGCAGATGATGCCCGTCATACCGCACATTCCCGAGCCCCGGGTTAAACACGTACCTCTTGCCGTTGGCCCAAAACCCATCCCCGTCGATCCGATTCGCCCAAGGCGACAATAGAGGCACACCGCCCAGCCCAGGCTTGGCGCGCCAGGCATCCAGATCCGGCGCAGGCTTATATAAAATCTCAACCCCGCGCACCGTCATCGAGTAGGCATTGTTCCCAAACGAGGGAGCAATGCTGACCACCGTCAGATGTTCAGGGTCCGTCAACCGTACGATTGTTTCACCACTCATTTTGGCTCCTGGCTCCTGGCTGCTGGCTACTTCTTCTTACGAGACCTCTTCCGCCCACCCTTCCAGAATCGCCTTCACTTTCCCCGTGAACTGATCCGCCAGCGCCCCGTCGATCAACCGATGATCGAACGTCAGCGCCAGGTACGCGATGGACCGGATCGCGATCGCATCGTCGATCACCACCGGTTGTTTTTCCACCGTCCCCACGCCCAGAATCGCGATCTGCGGCTGATTGATCACCGGCGTCGCGAACACACTGCCGAAACTACCAAAATTCGTGATGGAGAACGTCCCACCCTGCACCTCATCCGGCCGTAAATGCCGTCGACCGCGCCCTCGCCGCCAGATCCGCGACCGAGCGTTGCAGCCCGATCACGCTCTTCTCGTCCGCATTGCGAATCACCGGCACGATCAGCCCATTTTCGAGCGCCACCGCGATCCCCAGATTAATATCGCGATGATAAATAATGTTCGTCCCCTCAATCGACGCATTCAGCAGCGGGAACTGCCGCAGCGCCACGCACGTCGCCTTCAGCACGAACGGCAGGAAGGTCAGCGAAAATCCGTACTGCGCCTGCACGTTGCCCTTGGCCTTATCGCGAGCCTTGGAAACCTTCGTGAAATCCACTTTGTGAACCGTGGTCACGTGCGCGGAGGTGTGTTTGCTGAACACCATGTGCTCGGCGATTTTCTGCCGCATGACGCTCATCGGCTCAATTCGAGTCCCCGGCGCCTCGCCCACGCGAGGCGGTGAAGGAACCTCGACCGTCTGCGGAATCGTAGCGACCGCCTGCTGCACCGGAGGAGGAGGAGGAGGAGCTTGCGCAACAACCGGCGTGCTCTTCGACGCCAGATATGCCTCCAAATCCTGCTTAGTGATCCGGTTCCCCGCACCCGTCCCCTTGATCAAACTCAAATCGATGTTGTTCTCCCGAGCCATCTTCCGCACCAGCGGCGAAAGCGGCCCGGCCGTCTCTTCGACCACAGTCGCAACCGGCTCAGGCGCCGGCGCAGCAGGTGGAGGTGGGGCAGGCGGTTCCGCCTGCCTCTGCTCAGGAGCAACAGCCGCAACCGGTGCGCTGGCCCCATCGCTGATGCGAGCCACCACGGTGTTGATCCCCACCGTCTTGCCCTCTTCAATCAGAATCTCCGCGAGCGTCCCCGCCACCGGCGAGGGGATCTCCGTGTCCACTTTATCCGTCGAAATCTCGAACAGAGGCTCATCGCGCCCAATCGTCTCTCCGGGTTTCTTCAGCCACTTGGTCAGCGTTCCTTCGACAATACTCTCGCCCATCTGGGGCATCACGACGTCAATCATAAGGTCTCCATTCGCCGGTCAAACACGCGTCCAAAGTTCTGTATAAGTGCTGCGACTACTTCCCCTCGCTCGGCCCGGCACCCCAGGCTTCGCATCGAGGCAACAGGTCTTGTTAAACCGCACGGTACGATGTACCGGAAATAATTCAAATCCGTATCCACATTCAGCGCGAACCCATGCGACGTAACCCAGCGGCTGATATGAACCCCGATCGCCGCGATTTTCCCCTCGCTGGTCCAAACACCCGTCGCGCCCGCCTCGCGCCAGGATTCAATTCCGAACCCGGCCAAGGTATCGATGATGACCTGCTCGATGGCCCGAACATAGGCATGCACATCGCGCTTCCATTCTCGCAAATCGAGAATCGGATAACCCACAATCTGCCCCGGCCCGTGATAAGTAACATCGCCTCCGCGGTCAGTCTCAAAAAACTCGATGCCCGACCGAGCCAGCAACTCCGGCGCAGCCAGCAGATTCTCATGATGCCCGTTGCGCCCCATGGTGACGACATGCGGATGCTCGACGAACAGCAATTGATCGGAAATCGCTCCGCTCTTCCTCAGTTCAACCCACTCGTTCTGCCGCGCCAGTGCGTCCGCATACCGCATCAGTCCCAAATCCCGCACCGTGGCGCACGCACTCGTGCGTGCCGCGTCGACACTCGTGTCGAT
>CAVVNE010000054.1:0-7875 GCA_963749245.1 Bryobacterales bacterium | reverse complement strand
GCCAGGGCCGAATCGAAGTCATGCGCGTGGAGACGCCCGGTGCAGGGCTGCCATAAGTGTCGGCGTAGTAAACTAACTTCTTATGCTCACCCGCAGGCATTTCCTCGCCACGTCGATGTCCACAGCCACGGCCGCCTTCGCCGCGAACCTGTTTGGCGCGCCGAAGGACACGAAAACGCCTCCGCCCGAGCTCGAAAAACTCGGCGCCGTCGCCCTGCGCGAGGCCAAGAAATACAAAGCCACTTATTGCGACATCCGCATAGTCCGCCTGCGCGACCAGCGCATCGGCCTGCGCGTCCAGTCCGGCCGAGGCGGAACTATTTCCGTCCCCAACGTCGGCGAGGACTCGACCTTCGGCTTCGGCGTCCGCGTGATCGTCAACGGTGCGTGGGGATTTGCCGCCTCGCCCATCGTGACCCCCGAAGAAATCGCCCGCATCACCGGCGAAGCCGCCATCGTCGCCAAAGCCAACGCCAGCATCCAGCCGAAGCCCGTACAGCTTGCGCCGGTCAAAGCCTATCGCGATGTCTGGACCACGCCGCACGAAAAAGATCCGTTCGCCGTTTCGATGCAGGAGAAAGTCGACCTGCTCCAGCGCGTCTGCACCGAGATCAAGAAAAATCAGCGCGTCCAAAGCGGCACCGCCAGCATCAACTTCCGCACCGAAGACAAATACTTCGCCTCCTCCGAAGGCTCGTCGATCCAACAACTGATCATTCAGATCTACGGCAACGCCGCCGCCACCGCGGTCGACCGCCAGGCAGGCATCTCGGCGACGCGCAACTACACGCCCACGCAGGCCTCCGCCGGTTGGGAATATGTGCCCGAAATGAACCTCGAAGAAAACGCCATGCGACTGCGCGAGGAGGTCATCGAGCATCTCAACGCTCCGGCCGTGAAGCCCGGCAAAAAAGATCTCCTGTTGATGCCGAATCACCTGATGCTGACCATCCACGAAAGCGTCGCGCATCCCACGGAGCTCGACCGCGCCCTCGGCTACGAAGCGAATTACGCCGGCACCAGCTACATCACGCCCGACAAAATAGGCAAGCGCATCGCCAGCGAGCACTGCACCTTCATCGGCGACCGCACGCAGGCCCGAGGCCTCGGCACCTGCGGCTATGACGACGACGGCGTCAAAACCAGCGAGTTCACCATCATCGACAAAGGTATTTTCCGCAACTATCAAACCACCCGCGAACAGGCGCACCTGGTCGGCGATAAAGAATCGCACGGCTGCTGCCAGGCCGATTCGTGGGCGACGGTTCCTTTCCAGCGAATGCCGAATGTGTGGCTGAAACCCGGACCGAAAGAGACGACTCTCGAAGACCTGATCTCCGGCATTGACGACGGCGTGCTCATCGACGGCCGCGGAAGCTATTCCATCGATCAGCAGCGCTACAACTTTCAGTTCGGCGGCGACGCGTTCTGGGAAATCAAGGGCGGCAAGAAGCGCGGTATGATTTCGCGCGTGTCGTATCAGGCCCGCACTCCCGATTTCTGGCAGGCCTGCGACGGCACTGCCGGACCCGCCTATTGGCGACAGTTCGGCACCACCGGCGACGCGAAAGGCGAGCCCACGCAGATCAACTCCATCAGCCACGGCTGCTCGCCCTCGCGCTTCCGCTCGATCAGCGTCATTCTTACGGATTAATAATGATCACCCAAGACGAAGCACAGAAACTCGCAGAAAAAGTTCTCGGGATGTCGTCCTTCCCTGAATGCCAGGTCACCATCACCGCGCAGGAACAGGCGTACACGCGATTCGCCAACAACGGCATCACCACGGCGGCGTTCTCCTTGCGCCATAACCTGTCGATCGTCACCACCCGGGATGCCCGCACGGGTTCATACGCCACCAACGACCTCGATGACGATTCCCTCCTCGCCGCCGTGAAAAAAGCCGAGGAACTCGCCGCCCTTACGCCTCCCAACTCGGAGCGCCTCGGCCCCGTCGGTCCCCAACAATTTCCCAAGACATTCGACTTCGACGAACGCACCGCCAACGCCCGCTCGCCCGAAATGATCCCGCACGTGAAGACGATCATCGATCTTGCGATGAAGCAAAAACTCGTCGCCGCGGGCCTGGTCGAGCGCTCCCATCGCATCACCGCCATCGCCAATGAAACCGGCCTCTTCGGTTTCCACAACGCCAGCGACTCGCAGTTGACCACCACCATCCGCATGGCCGACGGTTCCAGCTCCGGCTGGGCCGGCCAGCCCTCCATCAAACTTTCCGGCATCGACAGCGCCCGCCTCGCCGAGACCGCCATCGAAAAATGCCGCCGCTGGAAAAATCCCCAGAAGTTCGACCCCGGCAACTACACCGTCGTCCTGGAACCGACCGCCTGCGGCGACTTGGTCCGTCTCATGATCGGCGCATTCAACGCCCGCTCCACCGAAGAAGGCCGGACGTTTCTCTCAAAGCGCGGCGGTGGCACTCTGCTGGGCGAAAAAGTGTTTCCCGAATTTGTGACCCTGCGCAGCGATCCCTTCGATCCCCGCCAGCCATCCTCCCCCTGGACCGGCGACTGGCTGCCCGCCCGGGCTCTCACCTATGTCGACAAAGGCGTCATCGCCAATCTCGGCTATGATCGCTATTGGGCCGAAAAAACCGGCAAAAAGCCCAACGGCGGCGGCGGTGGCGGTGGTCGCGGAGGTGGTGGTGGAGGATTTGGCGGCGCCGGTAGTTTAATTATGGAAGGCACCGGCGCACCTTTAGAAAAACTAATCGCCTCCGTTGACCGCGGCCTGTTAGTCACGCACTTCTGGTACATCCGCGGCGTGAATCAGCAGACACTGCAAAACACCGGCCTCACGCGCGACGGACTGTTCCTCATCGAAAACGGGAAAATCACCACGCCAATCATGAATTTCCGCTTCAACGAAAGCCCCGTGCGCCTCTTGAAGAACACGAAAATGGTCGGCCAAACCGCCCGCGTGCGAGGTCTCGAAGGAGGCATGATGGTCGCCCCGGCGATCGTAGCGTCAGACTTCCCCCTAACCTCCATCTCCGACGCAATTTAAGAGGAGGTGGCGCGCGCACCCTCGAAAACACCCACGAGCCTTTCGTTCGCCAGCGATCAAGCGTCGGGGACTGACACCTTTTTCGCCCCTCACAGTGCGGACAACAAAAAACCTTCGCGGCGAAAAAGGCTGTCTGTCCCCTGGCTACCACCGATTGAGGTCGCAGCGCTCACCCAAAGTGTTTTCATTCCTATCGTTGCCAAGCCGCTGGGCAGGGGAACACCCGTGCGTGCCGCGTCGAGACATTCGATGCATGTTTGAGAAAATCACGACGCTGAGCCAACTACTCAGGAATCGTACGATCATTCGGTACGGGATCAGAATGAGTTTGCGATTCGCAGCTATATAGAAAAAAATCCGGTGAAGGTTGGGTTCGTTTCGCAGAAAGAAGATTTTCCTTTGTCCAGCCCACGCATCGAGACGAGCCTCTGACATCGAAATTCACAACTCGATTTGCACTCTTTTCAATCACATCGCGTTTTCACGCGCCCCCGGCAAAAAATTCCTTGCTCTACTCTCAAATCGAAAGGAGTCCACGTGCTCTTCCAACGGAGAACGGGATCGACCGTAAGCGCCATACTAGTTACCGCGCCGAAGGGTCTGCGTGCGTTGGATTGCTGCCAGTCAACGACTGGCCCGACACTATTGTGGGTCAATAAATAGGTTTCTCCGCCGCGGGAAGTAAAACTAACGGCTAAAGGGACGCTCCCGGGAGCGTTCCGATAAATCTCGTTCTTTGAAAATTTAATAACAACGCAACTGCTAAGCCGGCACCCGCTCTCCGTACGGCTCCACGTTTCCTTGGTACAATTTTCTGCCGATGACACAGGAAACAATCTGGATGCTCACCGCTGCTGTTGGGATTCTCGCCCTCGGTCTCCTCTACGGATACTGGATCGGCAGAGTCGGCAAGCAGCGCAAATGGAGCTTCCGGAAAACAAAAATCGTGGCCGGCGCTCCGCTCATGTCGGTCGGCATCGTCATGCAGTGCGCGGCACTCGTAGTCCATCACCGCTCCGGCTATGAGACTTCCGAACTCTGGACGAGATTCCCCTGGACCATCGTGTGGGCCACTGGCTTTTTCGCCATGATCCTATCGGCTAAGGGATCCGGGGTTGCCTGGAGCGACTTCAACAAAGACCCCAAAGATAATCTTTCCATCCGCTAAGAGTACGTATCGACCATCGACGGCTTCGGTGTGATAAGATGCCCGGCCATGACCCAACAAGACGCCTGGATGATCGTCGTTCTTCTCGCGATTCTCGCGCTCGGCCCCCTTTACGGATATTGGATCGGCAAAATCGGCATGCGTGGTTCCTGGAATGTAAGGAAGATCAAGAAGGTGGCGGCAGGGCCGCTCCTCGCAGCTGGCGCAATCGCTCTGTCCGCGGACCTGATATTCCGCATATTCTATGAAGGCCCTGGTCCCGAGCCCATCTGGGCAAGGTTCCCGTGGGTCATCTTCGTGGCGGCGGGCTTCTTCGCTTTGTTCGCCGCCGCCAAAGGCGCCGGAGTCCCCTGGGACGAATTCAGAAATAGAGGCGGCAAAATTTCAGATCGCAAAAACAACGATCTGTCGATCACCTAGCGCGCCCTACTTCGCTACCAGCCCGATCGTTTTCACAATGAGGGCCAACTCTCTCTTGTCCTGCTCGGTCGGCGCCAGCGCCTTGTCCGTCGTAAACTCCACCGTCACCACGTCCGCTCCCAATGCAGATGCCGGAACCTCGTGCGAATACGTATAATCGCCGGCCGCCGAAAATGTTTCCGGACCCACCGCAGTCCCGTTCACCGTCGCATTCACCGTCACCGGACCCAATTTCTTCACCACCGCCTCATGCAGCGTGAACACCAGTTGCAGTTTCGCGCCGTTCTGCGCCGCGCCCGCCGGAGGCCTCAGCACCACCGAAAATTTCGATGTCGTCCAGCGCCACGCGTCCGCCTCCACGTTCGAAAACCCGCGCACCAGTTGCGCCGAATCCCCCGGATCGGCGACGTTCACCACGCTCGCCAGGCCGTCTTCCCTAACTCTGGCTTTCTTCCGCCGGCACCCCGCCGATCCTCCAACCAAAGCCAGCAGCGCGAACGCCGCCACTAATCTCCGCACTTTTCCACCTCGACCAGACAACTATAAAATGTCGGCCCACCGCCGATATCGGTCAGCCTTTCCGATGTCAACGCATTCGCGCTGCGCCCGGCTTTCGATTTTTTAGCCCAGCGCACCGCGGGCGCACGAACCACTCCATTTCCAACCACTCCATCCACTTCCGCCGTCAGCAATAAACTTCCGCGCTCATTGAACGCCCGCACCAGATCTCCCGTCCGAATTCCGCGCCGCTCCGCGTCCTCCATGGCGATGTGCAGCACCGACGTCTGTTTGTCTACTGCATCGCGATTCCCGAACGTCGAATTCATGCTGTCGTCGTTCTTCGACGACACCATCTCCAGCGGATACCTTTTCCTTAGCGAAACATCGCCGAACCGCGACTCGACCGGAGGCGCATAATCCGGCACGTCCAGCTCGCACTTGCCCGACGCCGTCCCAAAGTTTCCCTCTGCAAACGGCAGGAACGGTTCCGGAACATTCAGCCTCACCGAATGCTCGCGATCCAGCCTCTCGAGCGTGATCCCTTTGAGAAACGGATGCCCCGAACTGAGCAGCGCCCGAATCATGTCGTCTTCGGAATCGCGGAAGCACGCATCTTCAAATCCCATCCGCTCCGCAAGCGCGCGGAATACATCGACGTTCGACCGCGCCTCGCCCGGCGCGTCCACCACAGGCCTCGCCAACTGCAAATGATAATGCCCGTAAGCGAGGTATAAATCGGTGTGTTCTAGAAACGTCGTCGCCGGCAGCAGGATGTCCGCGTAATCGGCCGTGTCCGTCTGAAACTGCTCCAGCACGACGGTGAATAAATCCTCGCGCGCGAAACCCCGCAGCACCCGGTTCTGATCCGGCGCAATCGCCGCCGGATTCGAGTTGTACACAACGATCGCCTGGACCGGCGGATTGTCCAGCGCCGTCAGCGCCGACCCCAGCTCGCTCATGTTGACCGTCCGCGCCGGCGGCCCCAGTTCCGGCATCTCCAACGCCTTGCGATTGAACTGAAACGCCTGCGAAACCGAAAGCTGCATTCCGCCGCCGACCTCTTTCCACGAGCCCGTCAGCGCCGTCAGCGCCGCAATCGCCCTGGTCGCCGCGCCTCCTCGCTCGCTTCGCTGGATGCCGTAATTGAGGCGAATCGCCGCCGGACGCACGGTGGCATACTCGCGAGCCAGCCGAACAATGTCGTCCTTCGCGATCCCCGTCAGCCCCGCCGCGCGCTCCGGATCGTAGCCCTTCGCCTTCTCCGCCAGCGCCTCGAAACCGTTTGTGTACGTTTCGATGTAGTCACGGTCGTACAGCTTCTGGCCGATGATGATGTGCATCAGCCCCAGCGCCAGCGCCAGATCGCTCCCTGGGTTGATCCGCAGGTGCTGATCCGCCAGCGCCGCCGTGCGCGTCCGCACCGGATCGATCGCCACCAGCTTCGCGCCATTGCGCCTGGCTTCCACGATAAAAGGCCAGAGGTGGACATTCGTGCCGTGAATGTTCGCGCCCCACGCGATGATGAGTTTCGCCTTCGAGAATTGTTCCGGCTCCGTTCCGTAGCGATATCCCAGCGTCGCCGACAACCCCGCGCTGCCCGCCGCCGAGCAGATCGTCCGATCCAGCCTCGACGCGCCGAGACGATGAAAAAATCGCCGGTCCATGCCGTTGCCGTTCAGCAATCCCATGGTCCCGGCGTAACTATACGGCAGAATCGACTCGGGCCCAAACTCATTCGCGGCTTCGCTTAGCTTCCGTGCAATTGTGTCCAGCGCCTCGTCCCAACCGATGCGCTCAAACCGTCCTTCGCCTTTCTTGCCAACTCGTTTCTGTGGATAGAGCAGCCTCTCCGGCGAATACTCGCGCTCCAGATATTGCGCGACCTTGCCGCACAGAAATCCCCTCGTCACCGGGTGATCGGGATTGCCGCGCAGCTTCGTCGCCGCGCCGTTCTCCACATTCACCAGCAGCGAACAGGTGTCCGGACAGTCGAGCGCGCAAACCGAATGGCGTGTCTCCATGGAACAAGAATAACAAGCAGCCCCCCGCCTGTCCGCCCCGCGTCCAGTCAATGGAACCGCCATGCGTGAGCGGGCGGACAGACGCAACCAACCTGCTATTTTTGAATAAACATGCAAACCAGACAACTCGGCAATAGCGATCTCCACATCACTCCCCTTGGCATCGGCGCCTGGGCCATGGGCGGCGCTGGATGGGCCTTCTCCTGGGGCCCTCAAGACGATAACGACTCCATCGCCGCCATCCGCGCCGGTCTCGATACGGGGCTGAACTGGATCGACACTGCCGCCATCTACGGCCTCGGTCATTCCGAAGAGGTGGTCGCGCGCGCGGTCCAGGGCGTTTCCCCGAAGCCCTACGTCTTCACCAAGTGCGCACGCGTCTGGGACGCCTCGGGCCAGATCGGAAAAAGCCTCAAGAGGGACTCGGTCGAGCGCGAATGCGAAGCCAGCCTCCAGCGCCTCGGCGTCAATACCATCGACCTCTACCAAATCCACTGGCCTGAGCCCGACGAGGATCTGGAAGAAGGATGGGAGGCGCTCGTGCGATTGAAGGAAGCAGGGAAGGTCCGCAACATCGGCGTGTCGAACTGCAACGCCTCGCAACTGGCGCGCATCTCGAAGTTCGCCATGCCCTCGTCTCTGCAGCCTCCCTATTCGCTCCTCACGCCGGAGCTTGAAGAATCCACTTTGCCCTACTGCGGTCAGCACAACATCGGCGTCATCGTGTATTCGCCGATG
>CAVVNE010000053.1:0-12529 GCA_963749245.1 Bryobacterales bacterium | reverse complement strand
TTTTACCTGAATCTCGATCGGCGCCGGCACAGCGCCGGGCTGGATCATCAGGCTGGGATTCGCGAGCAGGTCGGTTCCTCCGGAAAGCGCGGCAGTTGCATATCCGCCGAAGCATCGGATGCGGACGGTATAGAGCCCGGGCAGCACATCAGGAATCGTGAAGGAGCCGTTCTCCTGGACTCCCGCCGCATTCCGCATTCTGCGCGCCGGAGTGAATTGCGATCGCGCTCCACCAGCGCGCGCGTGCAGGGATACGTTGCAGTTCGGCTCAATGACCTGTTCGGACAGGGCATCCAAGTCCGCGTTCGCACCGGGCGCAGCGCGGGTCTGCTCGAATCCGGGCATGTCCTTCGCCTTGAGCGGTGCGCCCAGAACCCGCACGACACCCTGCACGGCAACGGCAGGGGAAAGAGCGATGGAAACGTCGTTCACATCGCTTTCGCTGACGGTCACGGTCGTCTCGCCGCGCATTTTCGCGTCCTGCGTCACGCGCAGCAGATAAGTCCCGGGCGTTACATCCTGCACTTCGAACCTGCCCGTGGAAGTATTGAGCGAAGTCCGGCTGGCGGAAACATCCTCCGGCCCTTGCAGCAATTCGAACGTGACCGTACCCGAAGCGGCATTCGCCAGCGTGCCCCGGATGCGGAACGCGGGCTCCAGATTCAAGTGAAAATCGGCCGAAGCTTTAGACCCGGAATCGATCTGGACGGGCGTCGCGGAATCGAGCGTGCTCCCGCCGCCGAAGTACACCGGGTTGAAGCTTTGCCAGGAGCTGTAAAACGGCGTGCTGTCGCCCACGTACCGGTAGGTTCCCCCGCTTTTTCCGGCTGCTTTAATGTAGTAGCGGCCGGGCTGGAGATTCCAGAGCCGATACATCCCCCGGTCGTCGGTGGCGACCGAACGAGGGGATGTCGTGTCGCGCTCCCCATCGTTGATCTGGACTTGCAGCGCGAGGATGTTCACTCCGCGCAACGGCTCGTCGTTCTGATCGACGACTTTTCCTTCAATGACGCCGAGAGGAGAGAGTTTCAGTTCCACGCCGGAAACGGACGCAGTGAGGTCAAACTGCCGGGATTTCAGGTCATCGGGCGAAAACATCATGTTGAAGCCGGGCTTTTGCGCGCTCACATTGTAATGCGCTTTACCGAGACCGTGGAACTGAAATTCGCCCGCCGCGCCGGCCTGAGTGCTTTTCTGAACCGGGGGCTGAAACTTTCCGGGCTGTTGTGGATCGGGCTTCTGGAACGCCATCAGCGTGACCTGTGCATATTTCACCGGCTCTCCGGTTTGCGCGTTCACCACCACGCCGCCGATGGAATAATCGCCTGTCTGCGCAATTAACGAGAATGAGCAAATAAGCCCCGCTATTATCAGGCGCATAAGCGAATTTATCAAAGATTAACACCGGGGGAGGGGGGATGGGGCCCCGGGAGAGTTCAAGCTTTGGCGGGCACGGGCAACTCGGGCCATACCAAGACAGCGGCGCCGGATTCCGGACTTGTTCGAGCCGGCTCCTCCAGCGCCTTGCCCAACTTATTGAAGCAGGACCGAGTGAAGGCGTAGGTACCAGCCGAAGGAAGTTGCTGCGCCAGGACATTGCCGCGCGTCCATGCCGCGAATGCTTCTTCCTGCTCTCCTTTTAGCCATAAAAGAGCGGCCTTTGCCCGCCAATAATCGGCATTATGGTCGGCCTTGCGCAGCGCCTCGATCCGCTGCCACCACAGACGGGCGGCGGCAAGGTCCCGCTTATAAAGAGCATTCACAAACACGAAATCGGCGCAAATATCCTGCGGCTTTTCGAACTTACATTCTTCGTAGAGCCTTTCCGCGTCTTCCATATGGGCGATCGCTTCGGCGATCCGATTCTTATCGATATAGTGTTTGCATGCGACCATGCGGAGCAGCAACGCGCGCTCGCCGTGTCGAACAAAATCGACGGCCTGGTTGATCACGTTCATGTCGAAGTCGCGCGGTCTGATGGGCGCCACTGCGCTGGTAGTGACCATCGCGAAGGCGAGATGGACCCGCGCCCACGGTCCGTTGGTCAGGATCTGATAAATCTGTGCGCCATCCGAATACTGGCTTTCCGGCTGGAGCGGAATCAGATTCACGACGAAGCCGGCAATGGAGAGAGTCGCCAGGACGCTCAGCAGGCTCCAGTATGGCTGCCAGGAATGCCCCACCGAGGCGAGCGTTACCACCCCGAAGGTCACGCCCGCTACCAACGACGCGAGAGGACCTCCCATCAGCAGGAACGCCTGCCGGCGGCGCATGTTGATCAGGTCGGGTGCAACCATCGCTACGCCGCCTCCATAGAACTTCCGCAATTGAAATTCGAACTTCCATCTTCCGTTTCGGACCGCCCATCGAAAGGGTCCGACCTGGAACACCCGCAGCGTCTTGCCGCATGCCCATCCGGCAGCCAGGTGTCCGAGCTCGTGGAACAACGTGGTCAGCAATACGGCGATGTTCAGTTGCAATAAATAAGACACCAGTCCTGGACGCGCCAGCCCGTGGGTCGTCGCCCACTCGTTCCATAGCTGGAATGCCAGCCAGATGATGCACATGGAGACGCCCTGCGCGAGATAATCCTGGAGCCTGCTGGTGCCGTCGCGTGTCATCCGCACTTTCTTCCGGAGGTGGGCATCGTCAATTTCGATCGCGGAGTCCCTGGCCGCAAAAGCCACCAGCCCCGCCAAGCCGAGGACGCCGCCGCCGAAGATCGTAAAAGGATAATTGCCCGGATTGCGGATCAGGAACAGACTCGAGGGCACCAAAGCCGCGGTACTAGCGATGAGCGCCCACGTACGTCCGCGCGGCTTGCCTTTCTTCAACGTCCACCAGGCGATCGCCGCGGACACATCGAGCGCCAGCGCGCCGAGAACAGTGGCGATCAGGTATCTGGGGTCGAAGTCCGTCCGCCCGCTGGCGATTGTGATTAAGAAAGCAATAATGATGGCGAGAAGCCCCACGGCTTTCAGGCCGAACCAGAAACGAATAGATCTACGAAGCGGCCGCATGTAATTCAACGATGGCGGATCCAGCACCCAACGGATAGCGGGCTCTTACCGAGTTTCCCTTCGGAACACTCCTATATCCGTCGGTTTTCATCGCTCAGAGGATGGTGTCGAGATGGGCTCGGTCATTACTGCCAAACGATCTGATTCTCTTCGCACCAGTCGATGGCGATCTGCCGGAGGGCATCGGCGCGAAATGCAAACCACGCCGATTCGATCCCGAGCCGGCGAACGGTGGCCTTGAAATGCCGGAATGCACCGGCACCGTGAATGGCGTTCAAAAGGTCGTTGCGAGTGCCCTCGGACTCCACGGAGTTTGAAAACTCCTCCATGATCCCCCATTCATGCACGTCAAACTTCGTGGGAAGCGCTATGAAGCGGTCGGTTGAAACGATCCGTTTGGCGATCTCCCATTCGTCTTTCTGCCAGTCGGGAAGATCCGGCGCCTCGGCGCCAGGCTTCTCCGCCTTCCGCAAAAGATACTCAGAGACGGCTTCGACCTGGCCTGCGTCGAGATCCAGATAGACAGGCGTCTCGTCGAACGGCATCTCCAGTGCTTCGATGATGTCGTTCAGATGGACGGTGGGAAGCACTTCGAGATCATCATACTATCTGGCCGAAGCGAGCCATGGCAGTGAAAAAAAAATCCGCGACGATAAATCGCATAAATTTACTCAGAGGATTAACACGATAAACGAACCCTGAAGCTCGCGCCACGGTCGCTGGAGGGTATATTCCACAATGAGATGATGCAACCAACCCGGACCCGATACAGTGCCGCCGGTTTTCTCCTCGCATTGGCCGCCGTCACCTACCTGGACCGGGTCTGCATTTCCGTCCTGGCGCCGCGGATGGCGCACGATCTCAGCCTCACTAGGATTCAGATGAGTTTCGTGTTCAGCGCCTTCGCCGTCGCGTACGCGGCGTTCGAAATCGTGACTGCCTGGTGGGGCGAGCGCATCGGACCGCGCCGGGTTCTCACCCGCATCGTGGCCTGGTGGTCCTGTTTCACCATCGCCACTTCGCTTGCCTGGAGCTACTCCAGTCTGCTGGTCATCCGGTTTCTGTTCGGGGCCGGAGAAGCCGGCGCATGGCCGAACGCAGCGCTGGCATTTTCCCGCTGGACGCCGCTCAGCGAGCGTGGCCGGGCACAGGGCCTTTTTTTCGCGGCGGCGCATCTCTCCGGCGGGTTGACGCCCCTGCTGGTCGCCGCGCTCGCGACCCGCATGTCCTGGCGAGCGATCTTCGCCACCTGTGGCGCGGTCGGATTCGTGTGGGCCGCCGCCTGGTTCCGCTGGTTCCGGGACGAACCACGCGACCACCCGGGGGTCAACGACGAAGAAGCGGAGCTGATCGAAAGAGGCCGTCTCATTTCCAAGCACGAGCGCGGAGGAAGCAGCGCATGGCGGACTCTCCTCGAATCGCCGAACGTCTGGTTTCTCTGTCTTGCGTATTTCTCCAACAGCTACGGCGCTTACTTCGTCATGACCTGGCTGCCCACCTATCTGGCGGAGCAACGCGGTTTTCAAGCGCAATCGCTCAGCTTCTTCTCCGGCCTGCCGCTGCTTCTCAGCGTATTCGGCGACATCGGCGGCGGCGCGGTGACCGATTTTATGACCCGCCGCTTCGGCCTGCGCGTCGGCCGTTCCGCCATCTCAGTGACAGGCTACGCCGTGGCCGGCGCGGCGATGTTCGCTTCGGTCCTGGCCGATACGCCCGTGATGGCCGCATCCCTGATTGCGGTTGCCGTGGGCGCCTCCATGTTCCCATTGAGCGCCAGTTGGGCGGCATGTATGGATATCGGCGGCGAGCACACCGGCGTCCTGAGCGCCGCCATGAACACCATCGGGCAGATCGGATCGATTCTCAGCCCGGTTGTGACCGGTTGGGTGGTCGCCCACTTTTCCAACTGGCAAACGCCGCTGCTGATCATGGGGGGCCTTTATGTGGCGTCGGCGATCCTGTGGGTGCTGGTGGACCCGCGGAAGCGTCTGACGGCCTCGCGATGAGGGGATAACGCGGACGACCGCGCGTCTGTCCGCTCCCTAATGGTTGCGGCTCAGCGTCTGCACTGAGCCGCCATGCGTGAGCATGCGGACAGATCAGCGGATTCCGTATAGTTGTCTTTACCATGGTCTCGCGACGATTCATCCTTTTGGCTCCCGTTATCCAAGGGGCAGCGGGGGCCGCGTCCGGAAAAATGACACTCTGTCTGCACCAGTACACGTCCGCAGGCGCGGGCTTCCGCAAGTCGCTCGAAGGCTGGGCGCGCGCCGGAATCAAGAATGTGGAACTGACCTCGGCGCTGCTCGACGAGTTCCTGAAGACCGACACGCTGGCCGCGGCGGGCCGCCTGATTTCCGATCTGGGGCTGACGCCAGTCTCGGCCACGTGCGGCGTCCCGGGATTGTGGGAGCCGAACCCGAATCGGGCGTCCTCGCTCGATAGTTTCAAGAAACGCTGCGAAATGTTCGCGTCGCTGGGTCTCGCCAAAATCTACGCTCCCACCACGACCACCGGGAAATTTACCTTGGAAGACTATAAAGCGGGCGCGCAAAACATGCATGAGGGTGGAGAGATCGCGAAGCAGTTTCGCATGACCGCGATGGTTGAGTTCGTCCGCGCGTCTTCGTTCGTCTCCACGCTGCCAACATTGTTGAAAATGACGCGCGAGGCCGCGCACCCGAATCTCCGTCCCATGCTGGACTGTTATCATTTCTGGTCCGGGCTGAGCAAGTTCGAAGATCTGGATCTCATCCGGCAGGGTGAAGTTGCTCACGTCCACTTTCAGGACGTGCCCGACATGCCGCGGGAACTGCTGGATAACACGACGCGGCTCATACCGGGAGACGGGATCTCTCCTCTGAAGCGGATCCTTCGCAAGCTGGCGGAAAAAGGATACGCGGGTCCGCTGTCGGTGGAGTTATTCCTGCCGCAGTTTCAACACGCAGACCCGTTCGAAGTGGCGCGCCGCATTCGCGAGAGGGCCGGGCCGGTGATGCGCGAAGCCGGGGTATACTAACGCCGAAATCGCCGCTGGGGACACTATAATAGTTCCCCTCTCCTGACGATTCCTCTTACATGGCTTTTGTACGGACCTGGCTTATGCCTCGCGTGGCGTTCTGGCTGATCTGGACCGCCTGGCTGTGGTGCCTCCAGTCGTTTCTCCTCGCCCGATGGGTGGCTCTGCCGTTCCATCTGGCGCCGCTGTTCATCGTGGCCCCGCCGGTGCTGGTCGCCTGGATCGGATCGAGGCTGGCGAAGAATCCGCTGGAGTCGCCGAACGCCTTGTTCTGGAAGGGTGCGGCGCTGTCGTGCCTGCTGGGAGCGTTCGCGAACCTGTTCCTGATGAAGGAAATCGGGTGGGGACCGCACGTCCTGATCGTCACGGGCTTTATTTTCGGTTATCTTGGTCTGCGCGGCCCAGGCCTCAAGAAAGTGGAGATCAGGCAAGGAGAGCTGTTTGACCGCGCGCAGTTCATCGCCCGGCGCAGCGGTGTGGCGGTGAAGCGCGTGCTGGTCTTTCAGTCGCCCAAAGACCTGCCTACGGCGTTTGCGCAACACAGCACCGGCGGGATCCTGCTTTCCGACCGCCTGCTGCGCCTCCTGTCCCAACGGGAGACGGAAGCAGTGATGGCTCACGAGGCGGCGCATCTTCTCCCGCTGCAAAGGATAGTGGTTTCGGCGGTGCCGATGCTGGCGGTTTTCGTGATTCTGGTGGGTAGCTTCTGGCCGGAAGCGAAGAAGTCGACGCCATTCCTGCCCATTCTGTCGCTCTTGCTGTGGCGCGCGATGCGGCGAAAGCAGGAGTATGACGCGGATTCGAACGCGGTTCGCGCGACGGGGGATCCGGGGGCTCTGATCACCGCTCTCACTCGGATCAGCGCCGCGTCCGGCATGCCGTTCCACTGGGGCAGGGCTGCCGGCCTGTTCCTGCCGCACCCGCCGATGACCGCGCGGTTTCGTTCCATCGCGCGGAAGGGAGGAATCAGTGCGGCTCGGGTGGACGAGGTCGTCTCCGCCGCCGGCGTCATTCCGCCCCTGCCCGGCTTCACGTCTCCCTTCGGTCCATTGCGGTCGCCAGAAGGTATTTTGGCCGTCCACCGGGAACGGCTCGGAAAGCGGCTGATGTTGCTCTCCAGACTATTCCCAATCGCGGCAGGCGTGGCGCTGGCCTACGTGGAGCGATCCTTGACCTCCGATCCGCTTACATTGCTCGCGCATGCAGCGGTCTGGAGCGTCGCGGCCATGACGGTTTTCTGGGCCGCCTACGAGGTCTTGGCGGGGGCGGAGCGGGGCCGGCTCCGCGATCAGCTTCCGGACGCGCACCGGGAGGGAAGTGTCTTTGTGGGTATTTCGACCGCCGCGGAGCCGCGTTATTACGACGGGCAGTATCACTACGACCTCGGCCTGGCGCGAATCGACGGCGGGTTGCTGAGCTTTGCCGGAACGCTGTGCTCGTTTTCGATGGGGAATTCCGAAGTACGGCGTGTCTGGCTGGCCAGCGGCCCGCGCCACTGGACTCCGAGAAAGGTCGCCTGCGTGGAGTATCGGCTGGAGGGCGGAAAAACGGGCGTCGTATCGCTGCAATCGCTGGAGAGCTGGTTCTGGCCAGGGACGTCGGCCGCAACGCAGGAGATGTTCGCGGCGGTCAGCGAGTGGTCGAAAAACGGGGAACAGCCGGGCGCGCCTACCAGCCCGCCGCCCCAGATCGCCGGAGGGGTGCTGCCGCAGCTGCGTCCCGGCCAGATCTGGAAACCGATACGGGTATCCTGCCTGGTTTCGTTTGCCATCGGCTGGTTCATCGTGCAGATCCCTTCGTTGAAGCTGGAAGGGATTCTGGCGCCCACCGTAGCGCCGCTGGTGACGGGGGCTCTGGTCCTGTTCATCCTTGCTCCGCGCACGGAATGGACCCAGGTCCGTCCAGCGCCAAGGCCGTCGGCCGAGCCGCCGGCGTGCCCGGAAGCGTAGGAAGAAAAACGTGGCAGCGTCGCGGAGCCCCATGCGTCAGAGTCTGTGTGAAAAGTCGGCTTGGACACTCCTGATAGTCGCGGCTTCCATTTCGAGCCTTGGGGGATTCTCTGACGCATGGGCTTATAGCACGCGGAGGGTGCTCGATGGGAACTCGATTAGCCATTCTTTGTTGTCTCTCACGCGCTCGAAATCGGCGCGGGGCATGTCGGCGATGATGCTTCCTCCTTCGAATTCGAGGCGCATACCGTGGGGTTTTTCGATGGCTCGGGAAAGCGATGCGGGGATTTGATTCGGGCCGGGGCGGCCCAGGCGCGCGGAGACGATTAGCTGCTCCGGGCGCACGCACATGGTTACGCGATCACCTTTGAAACGGCCGGGGAAATAGGGGCCGTCCAGTTCGAATTCGCCCATCTGGATCTTGCTGGTGTTGCGGCCTGGATCGAGGGCGCGGATTTCGCAGGGGATTAGATTGAATACGCCCAGCAGGCGCGCGACTTCGATGTTTGCAGGCTGGTCGAGGACTTTTTTGGGCGGTCCGCTCTGGACAATTTTTCCTTCTCGGAGTATCAGCATCTCTTCGCCGAGCTCGAAGCATTCGTCGAGGTCGTGAGTCACAAGGAGCACGGGAGTTTTGAAATCCGCGCGGACCTGGCGGAGCACGTCGTAAAACTCGGCGCGAAGGGGAGCGTCGAGGCCCTGGGCGGGCTCGTCGAGTAGCAATAACTTGGGCGCGACGATCAAGGCTCGGGCGATGGAGCAGCGCTGGCGCTGGCCTCCGGAGACCTCATGGGGACGGCGGCCGGCGGCTTCGGTTAACCGGAAGGTCTCGAGCATTTCGTTGACGCGGCGGTGGCGTTCCAGGCGCGGGCGGCGTTCGGCGGCGAAGACGAGATTTTCACGCAGGGTCATGTGCGGAAACAGCGCGTAGTTCTGAAACACGTATCCGCAGTTGCGCGCCTGCGGGGGCAGGTGCACGCCGGCGGCTCCGTCGAACAGCAGATCGTCGTCGAGCAGGATGCGGCCTTCGTCGGGGCGCACGAATCCCGCGATGGCATCCAGCACGAGAGTCTTGCCGGAGCCGCTGGGTCCGAACAGGACGGTGACGCCCGAGGCGGCCTGAAATTCGAGGTCGAGCGAAAATCCGGCCGAATCGGGACGTGGCGGAAATGTTTTACGGAGTCGCGCCTGGAGCATAATCGGTTAGCGCGGGCTCAGGCGATTGGCAAGCGTCAGGATGAGCAGCGCGACGGCGGAGACGACCAGGACAAGGGTGCGCGCGAGGGCTCCTTCGCCCGACTCGACGGCGTCGTAAATGGCGACGGCAACGGTTTGGGTACGGCCAGGGATATTGCCGGCGACCATGAGTGTGACGCCGAAATCGCCGAGGGATCGCGCAAAGGCGAGGGCCGCGGCGGCGAAAATCGAGCGATGCGCCAAGGGTAGAGTGACGCGCCAGAACAGACGCCACTCCGATGCGCCGAGCGTGCGGGCGGCGCGCTCGTAACTGCGGTCGACGCTTTCAAACGCGGCGCGCGCCGACTTCACGAGCAAAGGCAGCGAGTGCAGCAGGGCGGCGACGACGGCGGCTTTCCAAGTGAACACCAGCGGCGAGCCGAAAATCATTTCCCAAATTTTTCCGAGCGGGCTGGCGCGTCCAATGACGACGAGCAAATAGTAGCCGAGCACGGTGGGCGGAAGAACCAGCGGCAGCGTGACCATGGCATCGAGCACTTCTTTGAAGCGAAATTCGCGGTTCGCGAGGATGTAGGCGATCCACAGCCCAACCGCGAGCGCGACCGCGGTGGACACCACGGCGACGCGCAGGCTGAGCCACAGCGGAAACCAGTCGATGGGCATGGATTGCCTATTATAGCGGGTGGCCGATTGGCAATCGGCCGCAGGCTGCCAGCCTGCACCACAAGGCGTCAGAGCGGTTCGAAGCGGGCGGTGAAGTGGCGGAGGAACGGGGGCTCGTAGGTCATGCGGAGGCCGCGCAGTTCGTGTTTGCGGGCGTTCACTTCGAGGATCGCTTCGACCAGATAATCGATGTGGCTTTGCGTGTAGACGCGGCGGGGGATGGCGAGGCGGAGAAGTTCGTGGCGGGCGTGTGCGCCGAACATCACGGAGCCGATTTCGACGCTGCGGACGCCGGCGTGGCGATAAAGTTCGACGGCGAGAGCCTGGCCGGGAAATTCATGTTTCGGAATATGCGGCAGCATGCGGCCGGCATCGATATAGATGGCGTGGCCGCCGGGAGGCTCGACGATAGGCACGCCATGGTCGGCGATTTTGCGGCCCAAATAGCGTGTGGAGGCGATGCGATATTCGAGATAGTCGTGATCGAGCACTTCGTGGAGGCCGACGGCGATGGCTTCGAGGTCGCGTCCGGCGAGTCCGCCGTAGGTGGGGAAACCCTCGGTTAATATGACACATCTGCGTTTGAGAACCATCAACAGACGATATCCAACTAACATTGAAAAAGTTGTAGCCGTCATACAATCCCGCTACAGAAGAAAGGGGTAAGTTGCTTGTGCGTTCTTGTTTCGTTTTTTGTTTGGTTGGGCTACAAGGTCAAACCTAGATCGAACTGGATGGCTCCCAGGGGAGGTTGGTTGGAGACCACAAATTCATTTTGGATGTACTGAAGGGACCCGCTGAATTTAGCATTAGAAAGATCCAAATTTACATGGCCACCCAGGTTCGTGAGGTGACCTCGCCGAAACAAGGACTCGCGCCCACATCCATGTCCAAGCAGAATGCTTCGGAAGGTGCCACCTCCTGGGTTGAGTTAGGACGAGGAAAATTCGCTTCAAGCATTGCAGATGTGCGAGGCCGAGGGTGTTCAGGTTTAACCCACGGATGATGACGGGCCTTTGGTGGCGGCGCTGCGTCGGTCTCCGTGTTGTTATTCAGGTTGTTACTAGTAGCCCCCGCTTTCTTTTTGTAAGGCTGGGAGTGTGTTTTTGTTTGTCGAGTGTTCGTTTTCAAGGGTGTTTGGATTGAACCTGATGAAGGAATCGGTTTGTTCGGTTGCATCAGGCGTTGTTGTGCGGAAGTGCCCTGGCCGAGGTGCACTTCAGACGTGGTAGCAGAAGGGGTCCTTCCGGTTTTGTCCTGCTTCGCCTTCCACGGGGTGGATTTCTCTGTGCGCCCAACTCTGGTGGGGCATGTTGTGGTTTTGGCTTTTGGTTGTGTGTTTTCGGGCAGGGATTGCTCGGAGGAGTCAACCTCGACGATAGAGTATTCTTGTGCTCTTGAAGAGTGGCATCCCTAGCAGGATCTCCAGCTTGTCGCCTTCGAGGAGGATCCGGTTTGGGTCTGAGCTCAGATTTCTTCATTGCCGGGCACAAGTCTCCATCAAGGCCCTGCTTTCCCCCTGGTTCGGATTTGCCGAAGGGTAACGAGAAGTGGTCGGAAGATTACCTACCAGATTCACCAGTTCCGGTTCAACATCGAGGATTCGAACAGCAGAAACTAGTGTCACAAGCTCCAACCAAATGAAAATCTTCCATGTTAACATAGTGTGACCGGCAACTTTTTTTGAGTTAGATTGGAAAAGTATTTTTCTTTGAACGCGCGTCCAGGTGTAACGGGCTCGCCTCAAGACGCTACCACAGAGGGATGGACCTTACCTTCACTCAGTCTGGAGAAATAATGTTTCTTGAGCTGCCAATCGTGTAGGGCAATGAAGAATTCGTACAACCCCTCCTGGTTTAGACAACAACGCGCCTCAGGAACAATCATGCCCATTTTGGTATCAGTTCCAATATCACCACGCTCGCGATAGTTTGTCGGATCTCACATATTTTCCTTTTCCCGAAGTGAAATCGGGCAAAACGAGTGCTCCATAAGGAATGAACTTGCAACAGCGGTCATCGGCTACATTTTGGTTGCATCGCAGAAGCGGTCCCCAATTACTAATCCAGAGTAAGTTGTTGCCAATCCTCAATCCTTGTCTACGGAAATGGCAAGAGTCTTAGTCGGATGCTCAGTGCATATTTACAACGAGAGATGAATCCCGAGGTCACTGGAATAAATACTCCAACCGTTTTCTCTGTCCCCGTTGAGGTAGCGATTTCTATATGTCTGGAACTTTTTACTAACCTAGCTTCCTTCCCATGCCTCGGCGGTACTCCTATTTGTGTGATGGCCGAAAAGCCGGACACAAGTATGACTCCCTGTAATTTTCAGTAAACGCTAAGCTGAACTATGGAGAGATCGTATACTACAGCAAGAACTGGGAACTGATTATGCAAAGACAGAACCGAAGGATTCTGTCTGAAATTTTGATCAACTACCTTATCGTTTTTTAACAATAGATGGCACTACGTCAATTGTCATGAAATACCTTCCATGATGGGTCTTACCCACCTAACAACGAATAACAGATACCACCTGTGCCTTCCAAGCTATCTGTATCTTCCCCTCAAACCAAGTCAGTATCCACCCACCCACCATCTATAGCAGGCCTTATATTTTGTGGTGAGTGTGACCACAAAGGTAAAGAAGGCAAGAAATATTAGTTAGAGTGAGATCAA
>CAVVNE010000052.1:0-12846 GCA_963749245.1 Bryobacterales bacterium | reverse complement strand
TTGTAGAGCTGGTGTGGGGCGATGGAAAAACGACGGGCCGCGAGATCGTGCGGGCAACGGAGCTGGGTCCAATGGGGAGTCATCGGTTCCGGATTCCGTTCGATCCGGCGGGGAAGAAGTGGGTGCGGTTTGCGGTGTGGGATTCGGCGGGCAATGGGGCGTTCACGCAGCCGGCGGTGTTGAAGTAACGGAAGTTTTTTCCGTCTGTCCGCATGCTGACGCATGCCGGCTCCATGGTCGGGGAGCGGACAGACGCGTCGACCTCGGGTCAGTTTACTTGCCGGCGATGACGTCCGTGGCGGCTTTGGCGATTTCGGGCTCGGGGTCCCCTTCGAGTTTCACTAGCACCGGCGATGTGATGTTCTTCGACGCGCGCAGATCGTAGATCAGCGTCAGGCGTTCGGCTGGCGTGAGTTGCGTCAGATCGAGCGCGGCGAGTTGGTCTTCGGACCATTCGGTGCGGAAGTAGCCGGTGCCCTTGGCGTTCGGATAGATCCACGCGGGGCAGGAGTTGACAGCGATCTCCGCATGAGAGTCGAGCACAGTGCAGCTCGCCGCGATTCCTTCCCCACGCCAGCAGACGGGAACCTTCCAGTTGTGCGCGGTGTTGGTCTGGTCGATCGACAAGTGGGCGTCGGCGCATTTCGCGCGAATCGACGGAATTCCGGTCTGATTCAAAAAACTGTCGAGCACCGGTTTGCTGCCTTCGAGCGACGCTTCGAGATCGGCCGTCGTCGCGTTGCCGAATTTGTGAGCCTCCAGGTATCGGTGAAGGCCTTCGCGGACACGTTCTTCGCCCAGCCAGCCGTCGAGCATGACTAGAATCGCCGCGCCTTTCTGATAGACGATCTGGCTGTAGACGCCGTCGGTGTCCTTGCGGCTGTGCATTTCCAAACGCACGGGGCGAGTCTTCGGTCCGGCGTCGGTGGCCATGATCCGCTCGCGCGCGGCGACGGAAGCGAGCAGGCGACGCGCGGGCGGTTGTTCCTCGTCCATCACTTTCGCCGAGAACCAGGTGGCGAAGCCTTCGCTCAACCAGACGTCGTCCCAGGTGGCTTGCGTCACCAGATCGCCGAACCATTGATGGCCCATTTCGTGAGCTTCGAGCGAACGGATGCGGCGGGATTTTTGGGCTTCGTCGTCGGAAGGCTGCAGGAGAAGCGCGGTGGATTTATAAGTGATGAGGCCGACGTTTTCGACGGCGCCGAATTTGAATTCGGGGACAGCGACGTGGTCGAGTTTCGCGTACGGATAGGGGATGCCGGTGTAGGCTTCGAGACGCGGGAGCACGTCGACGGTGGCTTGCGCGGCGAGTTTCGATTGTTCGCGCTGGCCTTTGGCGGAGATGACGCGGATGGGCGTGCCGTGGCCGGAGGGCTTGCCTTCATACACATCGAACGGCCCGACGCAGAAGGCAACCACTTCGGCGGCCAGAGGCACGGTGGGCGCGAACTTGACCAGCTTCATGCCGTGCGCTTCGTTGGTTTCGCTGACTTGCGGGGCGTTCGAAAAAGCTTTGTCGGCGCGCTTGATATGGATCGAGATTTCCCAGGGGGTCTTGAAGTGGGGCTCGTCGAAGCAGGGAAACGCGCGGCGCGCGTCGATGGGAGTGAAGGTGGTGAAGGCGTACCAATCGCCTGCGACTTTATTGCGGTAAGGGCCGGCAACGGCCTTTTCATCGAGTGGACCTTGAAAGTGAATGGAGATGGTCGCGAGGCCCGGGCCGATGGGGGAAGGGAGCTCAAGGGAAATTGTTTCGGGCCCGATAGACGCGTGCGGCTGGATGGTGGCTCCCTGCCAGACGATCGACGAGGCGAGGACGTTGAGGTTCTTCGCGTTCACGTCGATGAGCTGCGTCGATTTGGTCAGCTCGACCTCGATTTGAGCGCGGCCGGAAAAGCTATCGCGGCTGGGGTCGACCGTCAGTTCGACGATGTGTTTTTTGGGGATGACGTCGTTGGGGAGGAGGAAGGATTGGGCGGACAGCGCTGAGGCGCAGGTTAGGATTAAGAGGGCAGATCTTCGCACATTCGATTATGGGCACAAGAGAGCCGCCTAAGAGGCGGCAGCAGGCTAAGAGGGTTCCAGGGCCGATCGCGTCCTTCATTAACACAGGAGACGGGTCGCGCACTTATTGTTCTAAATACGTGTAACCGTTCAAACCTTCCTCGTAAAAACGGAGGAGGGAGCCGGATTCTTCGTAGCCGATGCGGCCTTCGCGGACGGCGGTTTCTACGTCGGTGCGGAATTGCTCGAGTAATGCCGGCGTTTTGAACTGCACATAGTCGAGCACTTCGCGGACGGTATCGCCGCGGATCACGGCCTCCAGGACGACGGAGCCGCTGCCGTCGAGCCTCACGTGGACGGCGTTGGTATCGCCGAACAGATTGTGCAGGTCGCCCAAAATTTCCTGATAGGCACCGACGAGGAATGCGCCCAGGTAATAAGGTTCGCCGTTGAAAGAGTGAAGCGGGAGAGTTTTTTTCACGTCGCGCCGGTCGATGAACTGGTCGACTTTGCCGTCGGAATCGCAGGAAATATCGCCCAGAATGCCGTGACGGAAGGGCTCTTCTTCCAGACGATGGATCGGCATGATGGGGAAGAGCTGCTTGACGGCCCAACTATCGGGCATGCTTTGGAAGAGCGAAAAATTGCAGAAATACGTATCGGAAAGAAGGCCGTCGAGGCCTTCGAGCTCTTCGGGAAAATAATCGAGCTGCTTGCCGAGCTTCTGAATATGGCGGCAAATCTGCCAGTAGATGCTTTCGGCCATGCTGCGCTGCTGTAACGGAAGATAGCCGAGGCTGAACAGGTTGAGCGCGGAGTCGAGTGCCTGCTGCGCGTCGTGAAAACTCTCGAGCAGATTTTTGTTCGAAAGGCCTTTCAGCGTTTCCTGAAGATCGATGAGGGGTTGCTCAACATCGTCGGGGATTTCGGGAAGCGCGTCACTGTCGCCGAAGCCGGTGACGCCTAAAACGTTGAACACCAGCACGCTGTGATAAGCGGCGACGGCGCGTCCGCTTTCGGAAATGATGACGGGGTGCGCGACCTCGGCTTCGTCGCAGACGTTTTGAATATGGTGCACGACGTCGTTGGCGTATTCTTGCAGCGTGTAATTGACGCTGGATTCGAAGTCGGTTTGCGAGCCGTCGTAATCGATGCCGAGGCCTCCGCCGACGTCCATAAAATTGAGACCAGCCCCGGCGCGCTTCAGCTCGACATAGACGCGGGCGGCTTCTATGACGGCGGCTTTGATCTGCCGGATATTCGTGATCTGGCTGCCGAGGTGGAAGTGCAGAAGCTGGAGGCAATCCTCCATGCCGAGGGCTTTTAGCTGATCGAGGGCTCGCAGGCCTTCGGTGACGGTGAGGCCGAACTTGGAGCGGTAGCCACCCGAGGACTTCCAGCGGCCCGAGCCGCGGCTGGCGAGCTTGATGCGCAGGCCGATGACAGGGCGCACGCCGGCGGCCGCGGAATGTTTGAGGATCAGGTCGAGCTCGGTGTACTTTTCGACGACGGGGATGATCTGGCGGCCGATCTTCTTCGACAGCATCGCCATTTCGATGTATTCGTCGTCCTTGAAGCCGTTGCAGATGATGGGGGTTTCGTTGTCGGCGATGGCGAGGACGGCCAGCAGTTCGGGCTTGGAGCCGGCTTCGAGGCCGAAGCGATAAGGGCGACCGTATTTGAACACTTCCTCGACCACCTGGCGCTGCTGGTTGACTTTGATCGGGTATACGCAACAGTAGGAGCCTTTATAGCCCTGTTCGGCGATGGAGGTTTGAAACGCCTGATGCATTTCGCCTAAGCGGTGCTGCAGAATTTCACCGAAGCGGATGAGGAGGGGGAGAGAGATGCCGCGGAGCTGGAGATTGTCGACCAGTTCCTTGAGGTCGAGACCTCGGGAGGGTTCCTTGTCGGGATGGACCCAGAGGTGGCCGTTGCCGCCGACGGAAAAATAGCCTTTGCCCCAGCGGGCGACATCGTAAAGCTCGCCTGCCTCGGCGATGCTCCAGCGGTCGGCTGGTTCGCGCAGAGGCGGGGCGTCGGGGGATTTAGCGGTGGCCATTCAGTTTCAAGTGTCGTAGTTTTAAGCGCGTAGGGCAAGTGAAAAATGCATGAAACGGACGCCGGCTGAAGCCGTCGCTCGAAGCTGAAGCTCGCGCCACCTGGTGGGCCAGGCTGCATGAGCACCATGTTATATTGAGGTGTAAACCTCTTGGGCGGCTAGCTCAGCTGGGAGAGCGCTGCGTTCGCAATGCAGAGGTCGGGGGTTCGATCCCCCCGCCGTCCACCAATACCAATGGAACAGAAGACGCTGGAAAAGATGCGGCTGGATTGGGATGAGCGCGCGCGGGAGAACGCGCGCCATTACGTCGCCACGGGGCAGACGGAGTGGACCGACGAGGCGTTTTTCGCGTCGGGCGAGAAGGCGATTCAAGAACAACTGCTGAACGACATGGGCAACGTCTGCCAGGGAAAAGATCCCAAGGCGATGCGGGTGCTGGAGATCGGATGCGGCGCGGGGAGGCTAACGAGGGCGCTGGCAAAGCTGTTCGGCGAGGTCCACGCGGTGGACGTGAGCGGCGAGATGGTAGAGCGCGCGAAGACGGCGTTGAAGGATTTTCCGAACGCCCATATCTATCAGAACAACGGCTGCGATCTGACGGTAGTGCCGGAGATGGAGTTCGATTTCGCGTATTCGGCGATCGTGTTCCAGCACATCCCGAGCCGCGAGGTGATCGAGAGCTACGTGCGCGAGGTGAATCGGCTGCTGAGGCCGGGCGCGCTGTTTAAATTCCAGGTGCAGGGGTGCACGGAGATGGAGACGTCGGCCGACGATACGTGGCTGGGAGTGCCTTTTTCCGATGCGCAGGCGGTGGAGATGGCGTGGAAGAGCAACTTCGAGCCTCGGTACAGGCATGGGGCGGGGGATCAATATTTCTGGCTGTGGTTTTTTAAGAAGAGTTAGAAACTGCTCACGCATGGCGGCTCCTCCCGACGGCTTACTAGAATATAAAGGTGACTCCCGCGGTCAATTTGGACACGCGACACTCGGCGATTGAGCGTCTGCGGTCCGAGACGTTTGACGTTCTCATTTTGGGCGGGGGGATTAACGGGGCTGGGACGGCTCGCGATCTGGCGCTTCGCGGCAAGCTCAATATCGGGTTGGTGGAGCAGAATCATTTTTCTTCGGGAACGAGCGGGAAGAACTCTCATTTAATTCACGGCGGGCTGCGGTATTTGAAGCAGCTCGATTTGCGGCTGGTGCGGGAGGCGCTGCGGGAGCGGGCGGTGCTGCTGAAGATCGCTCCGCACCTGGTGGAGCCGCAGCCGTTCCTGATGCCGGTGACGGGGGCGTTCGAATCGCTTTATTACGATTTTGGGTTGACGATTTACGATTTTTTCAGCGCCGGCGGGTCGATGCCGTGGCACAAAAGATTGTCGCTCAAACAGGTGTGGGAGCTGGAGCCGGGCTTGGCGGCGCCGGGGATGACGGGCGCGATGGAGTTTTACGACGCGCAGGTGCGGTCGGCGCGGCTGGTGCTCGAAAATATTTTTGAGGCGGTGCGCAACGGGGCGGCGTGCGCGAATTATATAAGGGCGGAGAGCCACCGGCGCGATGAAAATTATCTGTGGCGCGTCCAGCTCACCGATTCGATTTCGGGAGAGACGTTCGAGGCGCGGTCGAGGTCGCTGATCGATTCCACAGGGCCGTGGGCGCACGATCCGAAGCCGAGGCTGGTGCGCGGATCGCACATCGTGATGCCCCGGCTCAATCAAAGCAATCACGCAATTGCGTATTTTGAGGCGGAAGGGCGCATTGTTTTCTTCATTCCGTGGGGCGAGAGGGGCGAACGGACGCTGATCGGCACCACGGACGTGGATCATGACGGGCCGGCGGATGACGTTCATATTTCCGATGAGGAGATGAGTTATCTGAGGACCATTGCGGCGCGGATTTTTCCGGCGAGCGCGAAGATGGAGCCTGTGGCGGCGTTCAGTTCGCTGCGGCCTCTGCTGGTGACGCATGCGTCGGCGACGAAGGCCACGCGGGAGCATCATATTTATCGCGATCCGCAGGGGGTGATTCGCATTACGGGCGGGAAATTCACAACTTATAGATCGATGGCGGAGGAGGCGGCGGACCTGGCGGTGGCCGAGGTTGCGCCGGGGTTGCAAAGCGTTCATTTGACGGCGAAGACGGCGTTGAACGGGAACACTCCGGCGGCGATTCGGGGGCTGCTGAAGGAAACCAAGGCGCTGTCGAAGCAATATGGAGTGGCGGAATCGGAAATAATCATGCTGATCCACCAATATGGCGTGCTGACGAACGCCGTACTGGATTATGTCGAGACGGCGGAGTTCGTCGGCCGCGCGAATATCGATACCGCGCGCCTGGTTTTCGCCGTGCGGCACGAGATGGCCATCAAGCCGCGCGATTTCATGGAAGTGTCGACGTCGCTGGGGCTCGAGGGGCACGACCCGCCCATTCCGTCGGCTTCGATATAATCGGTTTCCTCACATGTTAAGGGGCTCCCATGGCTGACAAAATGACGCGCTGTCCTGATGGGCATTTCTACGATCCGACAAAGCACAACAGCTGTCCCTGGTGCGCGCTGCCGCCGGATCTGGAGGGAGGGGAGAAGACGAGGCCGGCGAGTCCGCCTCCTTTACCTCCTCCGCCGCCGCTGCCGCAGGGCGTGATGGCGGGGCCGCCTCCTCCGCCGCCGCCGTCACCCAAGCCCGGTACGACCAAACGCGCGGGCGCGGAGGCGCAGGGGGTGCAGGACGATCCAGTGGTGGGATGGCTGGTGTGCCTGGCTGGTCCGGATAGAGGACGCGATTTCCGTTTGCACGCGGAGAAGAATTTTATCGGGCGGTCTCCGGCGATGGACGTTTGCGTGGCGGGCGATCAGACGGTCTCGCGCGAGCGGCATGCACTGGTGATTTTCGATCCGAAGAAGCAGGTTTTTTGGGCCGTGCCGGGCGACGCCGCAGGCCTGGTGTACTTGAACGGAGACATCGTCCATTCGCCGACCCAGATGCGTCAGGACGACCTTCTGGAGCTGGGGCAGACGAAGCTGGTGCTGGTTCCCTTCTGCGGCGAAAAATATAGCTGGTCGCAGGAATTTATGACTACGAGGGAAATGAAGATCGCCGATCCCGGCGCCTGAATCGCATGAGTTTTCTGCCAGGAAACGCGCAACACATCGGGGCCCGCAGCTCGCAGCAGGATTCGTTCGGGTTCGGCGATCCGGAGGACGAGGCGTTTTTGGCACACGGAGGGTTCGTCGCCGTGGTGTGCGACGGCATGGGCGGGATGGAGCACGGCGATCTGGCGAGCCGCACGGCGGTGCGCTCATTTCTGGACGCGTACAGCCGAAAAACGCCGGACGAGAGCATTCCCGACGCGCTGGAGCGCAGCGTTCACGAGGCCAACGACCGGGTGGTAGAGATGGCGCACGAGTTGGGCGCGGCCGAGAGCGTGGGGACCACGCTGGTGGCCGCGTCGGTGATCGATGCGGGCGGCGAGAGCAAGTCGATGTACTTCATCTCGGTGGGCGATAGCGGGCTGTTTCATATCAGCGAAGGGCAGATGCAGACGGTGAACCGTCCGCACATTTTTGCCAATATTCTGGACACCGCGGTGTCGCGAGGCACGCTATCGAAGGAGCAGGCGCTGCTGCATCCGGAGAGGGAATCGCTGACGAGTTTTATCGGGGTCGGCGTGCTGGAAGAGATCGACCGGAACGTGGACCCGTGGCCGATCGCCGATGGCGACACGATTCTGCTGGCCAGCGACGGGTTGTTCAAGACGCTAACCGCCGATGAAGTGCTGGAATCGCTGCACGGGCATCCGCAGACGTGGCCCGACGCGCTGGTGGCGCGCACGCTGGAGCAAAACTACGAGTATCAGGACAACATCACGGTGCTTTCCGTGACGGTGAAGGACCGGCCTGACACGCTGAAGCTGCCTCCACCGGCGGTGGCGCTGGAGGCGACGCCGGAAAAAACGGCGCCAGTGACGCCGCGCACGAAGCGATCGCGGAAAATGGTCGCGGTGGCGCTGATCGTGGGATTGGCGGGAATCGCGGCGGCGGGGGGCGGGCGCTGGTGGTACAAGAAACATCATGCGGCGCAAATGACGGAGAAAAAATGAAGTTGTTTTTTCCCTGATTGCCGCCGCATCGGGCGTGTGGGGGCAAACCGCGACGGACAAAATGCTCCTGTCGAGCGTCGTGGTTTTTGACACCGTGCAGAAAAAGCCGGTGAGCCTTCGTGATTCAGGACCTGGGGTCGACCAACGGAACGTTTCTGTCGACCGGGGAGAGAGTAACGCCGGGGCAATCGCGAACGCTGGCGGTGGGGGCGTTTTTATATCGGCGATCTGCGGAATCAGTTTGAAGTGAAAATGGAGTAACTCAGGCGAATGTGGTCAAGATCAGCGGTGCTGGCTGAGAGCCGGCGGCAGGGTATGGCTCTGCCCCACAGTGGTTCCTTCTAATGTGGTTGCGCCTGTTCCGCCCATATCAAACGGGAGCGAAGATCGTGTTCGAAACCGCGGCATTATCGTCGCCGGGCGGCAGGGCTTGTAACGAGGACGCCGTGGGCTACCGGCTAGCCATGGGCTCGGGGTGCTGGGCGCTGGCCGACGGGCTGGGAGGGCATCGCGGCGGAGAGATCGCGTCGCGCCTGGCGGTGGATGGGGCGATCGCGTCGTTTGAAGAGAATCCGTCCATGACCGAGGATGCATTGAAGCGACATCTGGCGCGGGCGAATCGCGCAGTGCTGGCCCGGCAGATCGCGGAGCCGGAACTGATGCACATGCGGACCACCATCGCGCTGCTGATCGCGTCACAGGAAGCGGCCCTGTGGGCGCACGCCGGCGATTCGCGGCTCTATTGGTTTCGCGGCGGGAAGATCCGGGAGCAGACCCGCGACGACAGCGTGCCGCAGAGGCTGGTGGATGCCGGCGAAATTTCCGCGGACCAGATCCGGTTTCATGAGGACCGGTCGAAGCTGTTGAACAGCCTGGGTACGCGCGACCAGATGACGGCGGCGCTTCGGGAGATGCCCGGAGCGCCGGAGGCGGGCGACGCGTTTCTGCTGGCCAGCGACGGATTTTGGGAGCTGGTAACGGAAGCCGAGATGGAAGAGGATCTCGGCGCGGCGGCGGATTCAGATTCGTGGATCGGAAAGATGCAGGCGCGGTTGAAGGCGCGCGCGGCCACCGATCACGATAATTATTCGGCAATCGCCGTGCGGGTTTTGAGGAAGAAGGGCCGCGCTTGATAAAATTACGGTCCTCGAACGGTTTTGAAAGAAGGCTTGTATGAATACCCAGACTTTGTGCGTCGGATGCATGGAAAACGATTCGGGACTGCCGGTGTGCCCCACCTGCGGACGCCCTTTCGATCTGGCGCCGCGCAGCCCTCTGCAACTGAAGCCGCGGACGATTCTGCGCGAGCAGTATCTGATCGGGCGCGCGTTGGGCGATGGCGGGTTCGGCATCACGTATTTGTCGTGGGATCTGGGCCTGGAATCGCGGCTGGCGATCAAGGAGTACATGCCGAACGGCGTGGCCGGCCGCAGCGGAGGCGAGACCAAGGTGGTCCCGTACACGGAGCAGACCAAGCAGGAATTTGAGTGGGGCCTAGACCGCTTCCTCGAAGAAGCGCGCGTGCTGAAGAAGTTCAGCAGCCATCCGGGCATCGTGGCCGTGGACACGGTGTTCCGCGACAACGGCACCGCGTACCTGGTGATGGAATTTCTCGACGGTGTGACGTTCGAGGAGTTCATTTCGCGGCGCGGCGGAAAGATCACGTTCGAGACGGCGATGCGCGTGGCGCTGCCCGCGATGGACGCGCTGGCAGCGGTGCACGCCGAAGGAATCCTGCATCGCGACATCAGCCCGGATAACATTTATCTGACGCGGTCGGGCAAAGTGAAGCTGATCGATTTCGGCGCGGCGCGCAACGCACTGGGGCAGAAGAGCCGCAACCTGTCGATCATTTTGAAGGAAGGCTACGCGCCGGAGGAACAGTATCGCGCCTCAGGCATTCAGGGCCCTTGGACCGACGTGTACGCGATGGCGGCGACGCTCTATCACGCGATCGCCGGGAAAATTCCGCAGCCGGCACTCGACCGCCAGGCGCAGGACAATCTGCAATGGCCGAGCCAGATGCAGATTGAGATCGAGCCTCGCGTGGAAGCGGCGCTGATGAAGGCTCTGGCGATCAAGGCGAATGAGCGGTTCCAGTCGATGGAGGATTTCAAGGCCGCGCTCACCGGCACCATGACGACGTTCGCGCCTCCGGTGATGCCGATCGCGGTGCCTGCGGTGCCTCCTCCTCCCCCGCCCCCCGTCATGCCCTCGATGCAAGCGCAGATTCCGCCGCCGTATGTTCCACAGACGCCGGCGGCCGCGCCGCCGCCGCCATCGTCCTCGTCGGCGAGGTGGCTGTGGCTGATGATTCCTATCGCGGCGCTGTTGATCGGCGGAGCGGTACTGGTGACAATCCTGCTTCCAAAATTCTGGCATCGCAACGAGGTGACCAGCGTGGCAGCGCCTCTGCCGACCGTCGACAATACGCCGGTGCCGCCCAACCCGGACAACGCCACGCCTCCGGCGAATCCGGATGACAAGGCGGCTTCGGGCTCGGATAGCGCGGCGCCGGCTGCTGGTTCGGGAACCGCGCCGCAGACCGATTCCGGCACGGCGGCCGCGGACGGAACCGCGGTGGAGGCGGGGCCCAGCTACGATACGCTCTATAACCAGGGAGTGTCTTTTGTCGCGGCCGGCGACGCCGATAGCGCCGTCAATGTGTATCTACAGGCAATTGCGCTTCAGCCGAAGAGTCCGAAAGCGTACGCCGCGCTGGGTGAGTTGTACCTTTACACCGCCCCCAATCTGCCGGAGGCTTTGAAGTATTATCACGCGGCGATTGCGCGCGGTGGAGTGGTAACGTTCCACGTCTATCACGACCGCGGCGGCGGCAATTTCACCGTGGCATCCGACGGCCGGTTGATGCTGTCGAGTTCGAGCGTGGCGTTTAGCTCGGCGGACGGCGGCGATTCGTTCAAAGTCTCGCGCGGCGACGTCAAAGAGGCCAAGAGGAACAAGGTGATGGGCATGTTCACGCGCGGCCAGTTCACTGTAAGCGCATTCCACATCCGCCTGGAGAGCGGGAAGAACTACAACTTCGCTCCGGGGAGTACGTTTACGGATGCTGAGAGAGAGCTGATTTTGTCGATCATCGGGAAGGGGTGAGAAGCAGTAGCCAGCAGCCAGGAGCCAGTAGCCAGAATGGATCGCGGAGGTTCCCGGCTATTTCTCAGTTCTCGGCTCGCTGCGCTTCACCTGGGCTCGGCGGCGGCCATCGTCTAAATTTTCGGAGGCCTTCTCTTTGCCTGCTTCACTGACCTGGATCTTATTCACCACTGACTTCGCGCCGGCGGTTTTCGCCATGCGCGTTGCGGAGCCTTTGTGCTGCACGACGTCGGTCTTGCCTTCCCAGTAGGCGATGCCGCCTTGCACGCGGACGGTGAATCCGTCCTTTCCGATCTTCGACTTCGCGAGTTTCGCGCGAATGGCGGCTTCAATCTGCTTGTCTTCCTGGGCGCTGGTTCCGGCCGACCCGGGAGCCTTTTTGACGGCCGCCTGACCGAACAGCACGCCGCTTGCAATAGAGAGAATCGCCAATGCTCTTAGCACCTCTCTATAGTCGGGTCTGGAAGGGAATAATCTCCTAGATTTTCGACCTTATTTCTCTTAAGCTAACTTCCGGTTGGCCGACCATTCGGGCGGGTTGCTCTACCCTGCCCCGTTACGGCGGTTCTATCCTGCGTTGGACCGCTCACATTTCGGATTGTGCTTTATAGGGCCAGTCTGAGCCAGCCTTCGAGACGTCGGGTGTCTTCACGTGCTCCGGGCGAATGCCAACCGGAATCACGCGGTTGCGAAGCCGGCACGGAAGGGTGGTACGTTCGAGGAGCCGGACAATCCACGGGAGCCGAGTTGGTTTCGGGTTGCCGAGGCCATGCCCGCCGATTCGTTTCTGCATCAGCGCCTGCACGCTCTGCGTGAGCCGGGTGGGGAAGGAACGGCGGCGCTGGATTTTGGCAAGATCGCCGGCGCTGACAGCGCCTTTGCCAAGGGGTCCTGCCAGTATATTCGCCGCCGCTACGGCGTCCTGAATGGCAAGATTGATCCCAACGCCCCCCACAGGAGACATAGCGTGAGCCGCATCGCCGATGCACACAAAACCCGGACGATGCCAACGCCGCATGCGATTCACCGTGACGGTCAACAGTTTCAAATCGTTCCAATCGCGGAGCTCCCCCACGCGATCTTGAAGGAAGGGTGCGAGTTCGACAATGTCCGCCCGGAGGTCTTCGATGCCTTTTGCCTGCATCTCCGCCACGGCGGCTTTTGGAGCCGGTATACCGCATTGCCAGTAATCTCCACGGTCGGTCAGGAACAGGGCCTTGCCGCGATCTGCGTAAAAGAACAACTCCGGATCGCTCGCGTGCTTGGACAACCGCATCCACAGTACGTCGGTGGGAGTTCCCAAATCCTCAACCGGCAAGCCGGAGCAGTCTCGGACCACGGAATGGCGTCCATCGGCACCCACGACCAGGTCCGCGCGCACTTCCACAGGACCAGCCGGAGCGTTGCCCCGGATACCGACGATTTGCCCATTCTCTTCGATCAGCCCCGTGACCTCGGTCTCCATTCTGAGGTGGAACATGGGATAGCGTCGCGCCTGCTCGGCAATGAAATCAAGAAATTCCCACTGTGGCATCATCACCATGAAGCGGCAGTGCGTCGAGAGAGGAGGA
>CAVVNE010000051.1:0-9680 GCA_963749245.1 Bryobacterales bacterium | reverse complement strand
GCCGTGGAGCCGAAGGACGCGGTGGACCTGCGGAAATTCGCGAGCCCCATCGGAGACCAAGGCCAAACATCGAGGTGCTCGGCATTTGCATGGACCCATGCCACGGAACTGGTGACGAACATGAAGACTGGTTCGGCGCCGCGCCTGTCGCCCAGCTTCACGATGCTGGAATTCCAGCGCATGCAGGGGGACGCCAAGGATTATAAATACGCCTACGCGGGCGGCGACGGCACGACGGGTGGTCCGGATCCGGGCCGGTTGCTGACCGAGCAGGGAACGTGCCGGCAGGAGTTGTGGCCGGATACGAGCGAAGTACCGGTGACGTCGGAAAGAGTGCTGACGGCGGACGCGGGCAAGCACACGCTGCCGGCGACGCCTCTGCCGATTTCGTTGGACGATGCGCGGAAGGTGATGAGCGCGGGGTGTCCGGTCCATATTTCGATGAACACCGGGCAAGCGTTTTCAGACATCGGGCGAGACGGCATGTTCAACGCGGCCGAGGCGCCGAGCGGGCAGCACGGACGTCACGCCATGCTGATGGTGGGCTACACCGGAAATTTCTACATCATCAAGAATTCATGGGGCACGGATTGGGGCGATAATGGCTATTGTTACGTTCCGAAGAAGGTGCTGGAGGCGTCGGATCCGGAACTGATCGCGGTGTTGGTGAAGAAAGATGAGGAGGTACCGAAATGATTACGCGTCGAGCATTATTGGGCTCTTTGACCATTGGGGCGCCGGCTGTGATTGCGTCGTCCAAGAGCGGGTCTAAAAACCCGATCGTCGGGTCGGGTGAGTTTCAATACGAGATGATTTCGGATTGGGGCGAGCTGCCGCAAGGCCTCAAATACGGCAACACGCACGGCGTGTGCGAGGATTCCCACGGCCACATTTACGTGCATCACACGGTGAACAAAACCAGCGAGAAGCACGACACGATGGTGATCTTTGACGCCAAGGGGAAGTTCGTCAAGAGCTGGGGCAAGGAGTTCGAGGGAGGCGCGCACGGGCTGCATATCCACAAGGAAGGCCGCGACGAGTTTCTGTATTTGTGCGACACCAAGCGCGCGATTGTGGTGAAGACGACGCTCGCGGGCGAGGAAGTGTTCACGCTGCGGTATCCGCAGGAATCGCCGGCGTACGGGGCGGCGAAGATCAAATATAGCCCGACCAACCTGGCGATTTCGCCGAATGGAGATATTTACGTCGGGGATGGATACGGGTCGAGCTACATCAACCAGTACAACAGCAAGGGCGAGTTTATCCGCACGTTCGGCGGAAAAGGGAAGGACAAGGGGCAGCTCGATTGCCCCCACGGAATCACGGTCGATTTGCGGGGCAAGGAGCCTCTGCTGCTGGTCGCGGACCGGGCCAACGCGCGGCTACAATACTTCACGCTGGACGGGAAGCACGTGAGTTTCGTCGGCGGGACGAATCTGCCCTGCCATTTCGGAGAACGGAAGGGCGTGTTCGTGATTCCGGATCTGGGCGCGAGGGTGACGCTGATCGACCGGGAAAATAAGGTGATCGAGCATCTGGGCGACGATTCGGAGAGCCAGTGGCGGAAGACTCGGGTGATGGCGCGCGATGCGTTCAAGCCAGGGAAATTCGTGGCTCCGCACGGGGCTTGTTTCGATCACGCGGGGAACATTTTCGTGGTGGAGTGGGTGGAAGTGGGCCGGGTGACCAAGCTCAAAAAGGTGTAGCTCGCGTCGGCGGGGCAACCGGAAAATTCCTGTTCACACATTTGGCATCCGATGCCGATGAGCATGTTGTGAGCAGTTCCACGATTACACCGATCACGATGAATCTGACGGGGCAGTACGCCACCGATTTTCAGAATATTTTGGACAAGGCGGTGCAGACAGCCGAAGTTCCTTTGACGCAGCTTCAGACGCAGGATTCGCAGGTTCTGGCGGAGAAGACGGCATTGGGATCGCTGCAAGGGACAGTGGCGGCGTTGACATCCAGCCTGACGGCCTTAGGGACGGACGGGTCGAGCCTGGCGCTGGGCGCCACCAGTTCGAATCCATCGGCGGTGACGGCGACCAATTCCGGCGCGACGTCGCCGGCGACGTACACGATCAACTCGGTGATATCGGTGGCGTCGGCGGCTTCGGAGACATCGCTTGCAAGCTACGCGGATTCGGGTTCGACGCCGATCACGACGGGGTCGGCCAATCCGGGCGCGATGCAACTGGTGATGGGTTCGAATACTTACAATTTCACGCTGACGAAGAACAATCTGACGGGCCTGGTGAACCAGATCAACGGTCTGAATGCGGGCGTCACGGCGTCGATTCTGACGACCGCCGCGGGAAGCTATCTTTCGCTGCAAGCGAATTCGACCGGGGCGACCACGTTGCGATTGAACGACGAATCGTCGGGCACGGGCGCCAACATCGTGACCGCCACCAACCAGGGCACCGACGCCGAGTTCCTGTTGAACAACATCGATATAAAGCAGCCCAGCAACACGATTAACAACGTGATTCCGGGGTTGACGTTCAACATTGTAGGAAAGAGCGGCACGCCGACCACACTCACGCTCGCCAGCGATCCATCGCAGCTAACGAACGATTTGCAGACGTTCGTCGCCAACTACAACAATCTGGAGACGGCGTTGAAGGGGCAGGTGGGGACCAGCGGCGGGGCCCTGGTGGGCGATTCGGTGATCACGGGCCTGCAACAGACGATGCAGCATCTGGTTTCGCATTTTTCGAACACCACGGGAGGCGTCGCGGGCCTTTCCGACCTGGGCGTCACCTTCAATGGAATCGACGGCACGCTGACGTTCGACCCGACAGTGGTGGGTAAAATGAGCTCGTCGCAGCTCACCGACGCACTGAACTTTCTTGGATCGACGACGACCGGCCTGGGAGCGTTTTCGCAGAATTTCGATCAATTCAGCAACTCCGTGACCGGGCTGATCCAAACCGAGATCGCCAGCGACACGACGTCCGATACTGAGCTACAGAAGCACATCTCCACGACCACCGATCAGATCAACGCCTTTCAGCAGAATCTGGCCAAGCAGATCGAGGCGAGCGATGCGCTGGAATCGGCATACGAATCGCAGCAAACCGAGCTGACGGCGAGTTTGCAGGGGCTGGACTTGGTGCTATACGGAAAGGCAGTCGGTAGTCCGGGAGCATGACCCTCGAACATACTACTCGCCTCATTCTTGCCGCCGCGGAATTGCAGGATCTGGGGGCGCTCCAAACGGCGGGAAAAGAGAGAGAGGCGGCCATAGCCGGGCTCGGCTCGATGCCCCCGACGGAGGAGTTGCGCGACGCGTTGGCCCAGTCGATCGAGGCGGGGGAAGAAGCGAATCGGACGATTAGGCTGATCAAACAACGCCTTCGCAACGAAAGCCGCCGGCTGGAGCGGATCGAGGCTGGATTCGTGCGGGCGCTGCGTCCGGCGGAGAGGCATCGGGTCGACTGCCGGGGGTGAAGGGGACGCGTCGGCTGAAGCCGACGCTGCAAGCTGAAGCTCGCGCCACCCACTTACATTGAAGACTCCGTAGTTTCCTTTATCAAACGATTTCTTTGCTCGAGAAGCGTTGTCAGTCGATGCCGGATGACCAGCCGTTCTGAAACCGGCCCAGTAAATAAAACGGCATGCGGAAGCGCATCACGTCCCGCATCTCGGTGCTGGTCGGACTCAGTAGTCGAAAGAAATGATCGTGTCGAAAAGACCGAAATAAGCCTGCGACCATTTTGTCCTGGAAAAATACAGGGGCCTCAAACCCTGTGATTTCGCTTACGTGCGAGACGGTAATACCGAATTGCCGGATTCTCCAGATGACGCGGTCGCCGGGTCCGATGATGCCGGAGGTTACGCCGCCCACGGCGCGGATGCGGTGGGATTTTGCGGCATCAAGCTCCAAGTCTATACTCCGAGACAATTGAAAACAGGTTTCGACCGGCGCGGCAATCAGTGTTGTAAGTTCAATTACGGTCATCGCGGCCACGGGCCGCGGCCTTTGGGCATCTGGATGCCTGTCTTGTCCTTTGGCTTCGCCGCGCCGAAGAAGAGCTTTACATCCACCGTCTTGGTCTTCTCATTCACGTTTTTTTCGGCGCGCGTTTCGCCTAGATTTTCGAAAACTCCCTGGTCGCGGAGATCCTTCAGGAATTGATCCGGATAATCGGGCCGGAAGGGACTGCCCGGATTCATCATCCAGGCCTTCCGGATCTGCGGCTCGGTGATGAGGTCGAGCCCTTCGATGGTTAACTTGCCGAAGCGATATTGCGGGCCGGGCGTGACGGTGATCAGCGCGTCGACCGTGTGGTTGTTTTCATGAATGGTGCGATCGGTCTTGGCCGAGGCGTTCAGGTAGCCGTCGCTTTTGAGGCGCGCGGCGATTTTGTTGGCGCCGGCGCGCACTTCTTCGAGATTAGCGATGTCGCCGGAGCGCCACTTGCCGATGGACTTGACCTGGCCGGCCTCGTCGGCTGGCACGCCCACGACTTTCACGTCGGCGAAGCTGTACGATTCGCCTTCCTTGACCGTAACGGTGACGGAAACCCCGTCGATCCGGGCGGCTTTTTCGACGGCGATTTTCGGAAACGTCACGCCGACGCGGCCGCGCTCCTCATACAGAGTCCGCACGCTGGCGTCGAGCAGCTCCTGTATAGTGGCGTCGCTATAGGGCACGCCGACCGCGGCGGGCGCGAGCGAGTCGACCAGCGACGAGGCCGGCAGCACATCGTTGCCGGTGAAATGGACCTCGGCGATATTCGGGCGCGGGGCGGGGGGACGGAAGACGATGGTGGGATGGCCGGGCACATCGGAAATCACCTTTCCGGTGACTTCAACTTTGCCGCCCAGGAATTCCTCAATCGCGGCGGTGTATCGCGTGATGACTTCCTTGGTGGCGGGGATCTGGTCGCCCAAAATCAGCTCTTGCTTGCGCAGCATGGCTCGTAGAGCACTGTCAGAGGCCGGAAGATCCTCGAAGCGGTAGGGAAACCAATAGTCGACCTCGATGACGCGAAGAAGGCCGTCGACGCCCTTGGCATCCATACTGGGTCTAAACTCATAGGCCACGCTTTGAAACGCGCCGGTGGCCATCAGACGCCTCCGAGCCTGATCGAAATCGGTCCGAATCACAGGCTCACCTATCTTCAGCGCGGCGACCGAGAGGATTTTTTCGACCGTCAGTTTCTGGTTACCTTCGACGCGGAGGGATTGGAGAGGAAAGACGGCGGGAGGCGGCTCGGCGCGCTTTTTCTGTTGTGCGAACAGTGCCGCGGCCGCGAGCAAGGGGACAAGCCACTTCATGTGAAATTTCATTCGAGGTCGATGACGATGTACTTGAGCTTGGTTCCGCGCTGAATGTGCAGCACCACGGTGTCGCCGGGCTTGGTGGTATCGAGTGCGGCTCTGAGAGCGGCGATGGAGACAACCGGCGTCTTATCGATCTCGTAAATCACGTCGCCGGGCTCGAGCAGGGCGCCGGGAGAATCGGACGCGCGGGCGGCAACCACAAGGCCGTAATCGTGGCGCAGATCGGGCAACAGGTCGGACAGTTTATCGGTGATCTCGATGGCCAGAATGCCGAGGCGGCGGACCAGATTTTTTTCCGGACTCACCATGTCGGCGAAGCGCTGCGGATCGTCGTCGCGCTCGATGACCGGTATGCTGAAGTTCAGGCGCTGGCCGTCGCGGTTCACGGTCAGGTCGACGATGGCAGAGAGGGGCTGCTGATAAACGAGGTTTTCGAGCTGGCGGCCGTCTTCCATTTCCTTGCCGGCCAGGGTGACGATGATGTCGCCGGGCTTGACGCCGGCCTTATCGGCAGGGCCGTCGGGGATCACATCGGCGGCAATGACGCCCCAATCCTGCGGCAGCGACAGTCCTTTGGCGAGCGCGGGAGTGATGGTCTGGGCGACGATTCCGATCTGTCCGCGGTGGACGTGGCCGTCCTTGACAATCTGGTCGTAGCTGCTGCGGGCCAGATTGCTGGGCACGGCAAAACCGATGCCTTCGCTCCCGCCGGACTGGGTGAGGATAAACGTATTGATGCCCACCACCTGGCCCTCGGCGTCCACCAGAGGGCCGCCGCTGTTGCCGGGATTGATGGGCGCGTCGGTCTGCACGTAGGTCATCGGATCGTCGAGTTTGAGCTGGCGGGCAGTGGAGCTGACGATGCCCATGCTGACCGAGCCTTCGAGTCCGAGCGGATTGCCGAAGGCCATTACCAGCTGGCCCTGGCGAAGCTTGGAGGAATCGCCGAGGATGAGCTTCGGCAGGCCGGTTTTCTCGATTTTGATGACGGCCAGATCGGCCTCGCGGTCGACGCCGATGAGCTTGGCGGGGAAGGTGGAATCCGGCATGCGGCCGTTAACACTGTCGTGGTGCAGCTTGACTTCGATCTTGAGCGCATTGTGAACGACGTGATTGTTGGTGAGGATGAGCCCGTCCTCGGAAAGAATGATGCCGGAGCCGGTGCTGCGCTGCTTCGAGAGAAGGCTGGAGGTGTTGGTGCTGTCGGCATCTTCAACCGAACCGTAACCGGTGGCAAAGATTTGCACAACCGAGGGACGCACGCGCCGGGCCAAAGTTTCAAGAGAAGTACTGAGGTCGGTAAGCGAGACCACGGACCTCGCCTGTGAGAATAGCGTTGTCGCGGATGCCAGGAGGAGGCCCACGCTGAAAATGGACGAGAAATTCCGGCGCATCTACTACAATCGTGGCATAGGCGGGCGGGAAAAGGTCGTGGAAGGTTGCTACAGAACCGCGGCCGCAGGGGGCGATCCGCGGTCCGGATCGACCAGCAGCCAGGTGATGGATCCGGTGAGGCAGAAGGCAGCCGCGACGAGGAACGACGCGGTCCAGCCCAATTCCTTGGCGATCCACGGGGTGAGCGAAGAGGTGAGCGCGCCGCCCAACTGGGCTCCCATATTGATCACGCCGGAAACCGAGCCGGCTGAACTTTTTCCGATATCCGCGCTGACGGACCAGAACGAGCTCTGGGCGAGATAGAGCGCGCCCGCGCCGGCGGCGAGGACTACACTGGCCAGCCGTGCGCTCTCCACCTGCGTGCCCAGCGCGACAAAAAAAGCGGCGAAGGCCACGGCTATCGCCGCCAGGCGGCAGCGGCCGGTCTTCTTGCCGTATTTTTTGGTGACCGCGTCGCTGAGCCAGCCACCGAGAGTCGAGCCGCCGGCCATGGCCAGGAACGGCAGCATGCTGAAGTAGGAGCTCGATTTGAGATCGAGTCCGCGAACTTTGTTCAGATAGATAAAGAACCAGCTCAGGAAAATGTAGGCGGTGTAGCCGAAGCAGAAATAGCTGAAGCCGACGGCGAGAACGTCGCGATTGGAAAAGATGGCGCCCCAGTCGAGCCTGGATGGGTGCTTTGGATCTTCGCGCGGCAGCCCCGATTCGATGTGCGCGAGCTCCTGGGGGGACACCCAGGGACTCTGGCGGGGGCGGTCGCGGGCGAGGAAGAACCAGATGGCGCCGGCGGCGAGTCCGATGGTGGCGCTGGCCCAGAACGATGCGCGCCAGCCGCCGTGCTCGAGGAAATAAACGATGAGACGGGGCGTGACTCCGGCGCCAAATCCGACGCCGGCGAAAATGATGCCGTTGGCGATGCCGCGCTCCGTCGAGGGAATCCAGGCGGATACGACGCAGTTGGTGGAAGGATAAACCACGGCTTCTCCGATGCCGAGCGCGAAGCGGATGGCGATCAGCGTCGCCAGCAGCGCCGTAAGTTGAATGGAGAGCAGCGTGATCAGGACGGTAAAGACGGCCCACCAGACGACGCCGAGGGTCAGGACGATGCGTGGTCCAAGGCGGTCGGCGATGCGTCCCCCGGGGGCCTGAAAGATTGCGTACCCGAGCACGAACGCGCTGAGGATATAACCAAGCTGTATATCGGTAAGTTTAAATTCCTCTTCAATCGCACGGCCGGCGATGGAGACGTTGACCCGATCGAGATAGGCGATCGCGGAAATGAGGAACATCCAGCCGACAAGAATCCATCTGAACATGTCCTATGCAGTATAGCGGCTGCTGGGAATAGAAAAGCGGCCCTGCCTTGGTTGCAGGGCCGCGTTCAGGAGGGTTCTAAGCGAAAGAGTTAGCGGCGTCCGCCGCCGTGGGAACCGCCGCCACCGCCGTGGGGGGCACCGCCTCCCCCGCCGTGAAATCCGCCGCCACCGGAGGAGAAGCTACGCGACGGAGCCGAGTAGCTACGGGAGGGAGCGGAGTAACTGCGGGACGGAGCCGAATAGCTTCGCGACGGCGCGGAGTAGCTACGAGATGGAGCCGAATAGCTGCGCGACGGAGCGGAGTAGCTGCGGGACGGAGCCGAATAGCTGCGCGCCGACTGACCCGCATAGCCACGGTTGAAGGATTGCCCTGTCGCGCCTCGGTTGAAAGCCTGGTTCGTGCCGCCTCGGTTGATGGACTGGCCAGCGGCGCCGCCACGGTAGCCGTTGCCACCTAAACGGCTTCCTGCCGCAGTCTGATAAGACCTGCTGTACGCGGCCCTACCGGTGGCACGCGCAGAGCGCGAATAATCATGCGCCCAAGCCTGGTGTCCGGCGAATCCGCCACGGTAGCCGTAGCCGCCGTAACCATAGCCATAGTGGCCGAAAAAGCCGGCGTTTATAAAGAGCCCGCCCCCGAACCAGTTACATCCCCAGCCCCAGCCGCCCCAGCCGGGCCAGCCGAAGAATAGTCCGCCGATCGGGATTCCAAAGCCGAAGCCGAATCCGTACGACGGGTAAAACAGGGGAGGGTAGTAGCCCCAGGCCGGAGGACCCCAAATGTAGGCCGGGTCATACGTCGGCACGTAAATCACCTGTTGATCGGCAGGTTGAATCGCAATTGCCGTCTGGCCGTTCTGTGTCTCATCGGTCACGGTCTCCTGCGGGGTGGTGCGCAACTTGCCGTTGGCCTGAGCCCGGGCGCGAAGCCGCTGAATGGCAGCCATGACATCCTTCTGCTGACCGAGAAACGCGTTGCCCAAGTCAGTCGTCCATTGCACGTCCTGATTCAAGCGGGCCAGAACGTCCGGGAACGCCACCAAAGCTTGCACGCTGGGATCCCAGTTCTGCTGTTTGGCGGCGTCCATCAGCGCCGTGCCGGTCAGGCTGCGATTCTGCTGCAGCCACTGATTTGCCTCAACCACTTCAAGAGGATAAGTAGATGCGACCAATACCTGGCTCAGTACCGGGTCAGGGTAAAGTGCGAGAGGCGCGACCAGATTGTCTAACTGTTGAGGAGTGAGCATGGTCCGAGGCGCGGTCTGCTGCGCGGCCGGACCCTGCGCTTCCTGCGCGTCGACCGGAGTCACGAAGAGCGTCAACCCTATGGCGACCATCGGAACCATCGCCTTCAAAATCGAGCGATTCATCTTTCGCCTTCTTTCTCCATCCATCTCTATAGATGGACCGGACATTATAAAGGTAACGAAGCAATGTCCAATCTTTTGATAGGGATCCGATGAATCTTTTGTCATGATTAGGTTTGCGAGGCCCGCGGAGGAGGTGTAGGCGCGCGAACAGTGTTAGAATCATGAGGTCAAACACAGTCGGGGCGTAGCGCAGCCTGGTAGCGCACCTGCCTTGGGCGCAGGGGGTCGGGCGTTCAAATCGCCCCGCCCCGACCAATTGAATCAATGAGATACGGCCATTAAATGAAGCGGCGTAATCGTCGCT
>CAVVNE010000050.1:0-46790 GCA_963749245.1 Bryobacterales bacterium | reverse complement strand
AACCTCCTCCCGGAACCCCGCGCCCCGCTCATACTCGTCTCGATGAAGTTGAATCGTCTACCGAGCCGCGACCAAAGGGAGCGGAGGAGGCTCCCCCACCGTTATTCGACCGTTATTTCAACGGTGGACATCGAAAAACGGGCCAAAATCGAAAGGTTTTTTCGAGCAAGCGAGCAAGTCGACCGTTTTTCTGGCCGTTATTCTCGCGGTAAAGCCCCTGCTCGCCCTCCGATTTGTCATACTTGCCATTCTATGATTGCTGTCTCCGCTACGCGCGAAAAAATCAAGGTGCCATCATCGCGCTGATCCGCGAATTCGTCGAATGCGAATCCCCCAGCGATAGTCCATTGAACGTCAACCGCTTCGTCGACCTCCTCGCCGAGCGCGTCCGCGACATCGCGAAGGTGAAAACGTTCGATGGCAGAGCTTTCGGTAAACACATGCGCGTCGAGTTCACTCTGCCCGGTTCCTCAAAAAACGGCCGGCTGGCGCAAACTGCTCTTCCGGTTAATCTAGTGCCGCGCAAGAAACCCGATATCGACGGTATCTTCCGCGCCCTCGGCGACCCCACGCGCCGTCGTTCAACACTTGCAGGTGCTGGAGGAAAGCGGCCTCGTCGCGACAGAAAAGGTCGGCCGCGTGCGCACCTGCCGCATCGAGCCCTCGGGCCTTTCGGCCGCCACCCAATGGCTCGCCGACCGCCGCTCGACTTGGGAATCCGCCTCGACCGACTGGGGGATCCGCTGAAGTGAGGCTAATCCTGGGTTCGTTTTCGTAATCTTTGCAGTGCATCGAACCTTTTTCTGGCATTCAGAGACTTCTCTCTTCGCCAGTGTCTGTCATAGTCGTGAATCAGGGCGGCAGTTCGTAGGCCGCCAAACCAGCCAAACGGATCTGCGAAGCCAAGCCTGGATGCGCCGTGATCCAGGAGTTGGCCGGCGGAGGTAGTACAAGTCTTTTTCAACGAGACTTTTCGCCCAAGGAGAAAAGACTTCCGGGCGGACGACATTCGCGAGAAGAATCGAGGGCTGTGGTCGCCCCAGCAATGGATTGTCAGGGTCGAAAAAGCAGCACGTCCGGATTTACCCTCAGGTCTTCGATCGAGCAAATGCCGCACGCCATCCGATAGGACGGCTGTAAGGACATTACTACCGAGCGGATCCGAGCCGGGTTGTCTTCGATTTCTTCTGTTGAGAGCGCGAGCCGGGGACGGGCGGAAGCCAACACTGTCTTTGCCCCGATGAGTGCCTTTTCCGTGGCCCCTTTAATGTCCATCTTGATGAAGTCCACGTGGCGCAACTGGAGCTCCGTGACGAGTTTATCGATGCTGGTCAGAGGCACGTTAATCACGTGGTCCTTGGAACCTCGGATCACAAAGCTATCCGCGCCGGAATTGAAGGGATCCGAGTAGAGCGGGAGAACATCATCTTTGTCCCATGCCCCGAGCGCTTCGACGATGACGCGCTTTTCTTCGATTTCGCGCTGGAAATTGCGGCGCAGGCAGGCCACATTCTCCGGGCCGGGTTCGATGGCGATCACGAGGCTCGCGCCGTCGTCGAGAGCTTCCCGCGTGTACACCCCGATGTTTGCGCCCACGTCTAGAACAACGTCGCCTTTCCGGACTCCCCAAACGCCTTCACCGTAAATTTTGTTCTGCTGCTGCACCAGGAAACCAAGGACTGGCCGGTCGCTGCCCTTGGGCAGCCACCAGTCGCCCCGCGGCGTCCGCCACAAGTTCAGATGTCCATCCGTCCGCAGCAATTGGGAATGTTCGAACAGGTCAACTTCCCCGTTGGAAACCAACATGTGCTTCTGCGTTCCACGCAGGGATTCAACGGAGCCGCAGATCGGATTGCGCCCAATGGCGCTGAGCCCCAGGGCCATCATCGGAGGATGAATCCACACGCTAACCTCAAAGCACATGAATATTGCGCCGGCATAGATGAAGGTGCGTAGGCCCAGGGCGATAGTCCGCTTCCAGTAATTCGGTTTTGGCAGTCCTACAGTCATAAGCGCCTATCGTCATTTCATCACCGGGAGTTTAGTCTTAAATATAGGGGATTTGTTAGGGTTTGTGCCTCGGCACAGCCGATTCGTGAATCGCACGATTCAAGACCAAGGGAAAACACCGTCGCCCCAATGCCACTGTTGCCTCCCGCGGCGATCACCCCTTCCCGATTTGTCATACTGGCCATTCTATGGACTCTTATCTCCGCGTCGCTCGCCAGAATCAAAAAGCCATCGTCGCGCTCATCCGTGAACTCGTCGAATGCGAATCGCCCAGCGACAGTCCGAAGGACGTCAACCGCTTCGTCGACCTGCTAGCCGAGCGTGTCCGCGACATCGCAAAAGTGAAAACGTTCGATGGCGGAGCTTTCGGTAAACACATGCGCGTCGAGTTCACGCTGCCCGGTTTTTCAAAAAACGGGCAGATTCTCGCACTCGGGCACTCCGACACTGTCTGGACCCTCGGCACCCTGCGCACCATGCCCTTTCGCGAACAAAAAGGGCGCCTCTGGGGACCCGGAGTGCTCGACATGAAAGGCGGCCTGGCATTTTTTATTTTCGCGATGCGCGCGTTGCGCGAGATGAACACCCCGGTCGCACGCAAAGTCGTCATGCAGGTCAACTCCGATGAAGAAGTCGGCAGCGAGACTTCGCGCGCGTTAACGGAGGAAGCCGCCCGGTCGAGCGCCGCCGTGTTAGTTCTGGAGCCCGGCACCGGTCTCGAAGGAAAGCTCAAAACCGCCCGCAAAGGCGTGGGCGATTACACGATTGTCGTCCGCGGTCGAGCTTCCCACGCCGGTGTCGATTTCGCCAACGGCGCGAACGCGATTGTCGAAATGTCCCGCCAGCTTGAACGCGTCGCCGGATTCACGAAACTCGATCGCGGCGTCACCGTCAGCCCCGGCGTGATTCAAGGAGGCACGCGAAGCAACGTCGTTCCCGCCGAATGCCGCGCCGAAGTCGACATCCGCATTCCTCGCATTCGTGACCGCGCTTATCTGGGAAAGAAGTTCGGTTCGCTCAAACCTTTCGACAAGCGATGCGCCGTCGAAGTGACAGGCGGCTTGAATCGTCCGCCGATGGAGCGCTCAGCGGGCGTGCGGAAGCTCTATCGAACCGCCGAAAAGCTGGCCGCCGATTTAGGCGTCAATCTCGAAGAGTCCTCCACCGGCGGCGGCTCCGATGGAAATTTCACCGCCGCCCTCGGCGTCCCCACACTCGATGGCCTTGGGGCCGTTGGCGAGGGCGCGCACGCGCCGAATGAGAGTATCCTTATAAGCCGCATCGCCGATCGCACCGCGCTGTTGGCGAAACTGGTCGCCGCCCTATGAGCCTGCCCATCGCGATTCTGTTCTGCGTCATCACCATGCTCGGCTGGGGTTCCTGGGCCAACACGCAGAAACTTGCGGGAAAGGAAAAATGGCCCTTTGAGCTTTTCTATTGGGATTACGCCATCGGCGTTTTTCTGTTCTCGTTGTTGTTCGCAACCATCGGCGGAAAATTTGAGATCGGGCCCGGCGTCGCGCCCGCGCTGATCAGCGGCGCGATTTTCAATCTTGCGAATATTTTGCTGGTGGTCGGCATCGATGCCGCCGGGATGTCCGTCGCGTTTCCGGTCGGCGTCGGACTGGCGTTGGTCATCGGCACGGTCGAGAGTTATGTGGAAACGCCGAAGGGCAATCCATCTCTGCTGTTTGCCGGCGTCGCGCTGATTGTCTTCGCTATGATTATGTCCGCCGCATCGCGGCAAACCGTCGGCAAAAATCGAGTTCGGGGTTTGATTTTTTCCATTATCGCGGGCTGCGTCATGGGCCTCTTTTATCCGCAGTTGATGCGCGCCATCGGGCCGGACAGATTAACCCCCTATGTTGCCTTGATTTTCTTCGGTGCTGGAGTCCTGCTCAGTAATGTCATCGTCAACACGGTGTTTATGAGGGCCGGCCGGGTTACGTATGCAGATTACTTTCGCGGCACCGCGAAACTCCATTTCATTGGAATCCTTGGCGGATGCATCTGGATGCTGGCGCTGTGTCTGAACGTGATTGCGTCGGGTGTGGCCGGGCCGGCGATTTCCTACGCTCTGGGCCAGGGCGCGACGCTGGTTGCGGCGATCTGGGGCGTCTTCGTATGGCGCGAAAACGGCAAGATGGCATACACGGTCTTGATGTTTGTCGGTTACGCAACCGGGCTCATCCTGATCGGCGCTGCCACTCTTCATTGAAGCGACCGGCTTCGACGAACGATTTTTGGGTGCCGATGGAGAGCGTGGAGAGGGCGGCATAAAGATTAGCCCGCGAAATCGCTTCCAATTCGCTGTAGCCGCTCGAAAGGAAAACAGCCAGGCTTCCGATAAAGGCATCGCCGGCGCCGGTGGTGTCCACCGCCTCCACGGCAAATGGCTCAATGTGCTGATCCCCGAATAAGGCTCCATTTGCGCCGAGCGTGACAATCACCCGATTGAGCCCGCCGTCGATTAGTTTCTTTGCGCACCGGCGGGCTTCTTCAAGGTTCCGGACGGGCATGCCGCAGAGAATCTCTGCTTCGGTCTCGTTCGGGATGACGTAATCCGCAAATCCGGCTTCGCGGAGGTTTAGAATCTGGGCCGGCGCGGGGTTGAAGATGGTGCGGATTCCGTGTTTTTTCGCAAATTGTAGTGCGATGATCGTCGTTAAGAACGGTACTTCGAGCTGAAAGACAACCATATCCGCGGATAAAATGGTGTCTTTAGCGGCATAAATATCTTCCGGCGATAATCGGTCGTTCGCGCCTTTCACCACCAGAATGCGATTTTGCCCCGCGCTGTCGACGAAGATCGGCGCGACGCCCGTGGAGACTCCGGGCGTCACCAAAACATGGCTCGCGTCGATGCCGAGCGTCTTGAAGTTCCGGATAGTCGCCTCGCCGAACATATCGTCGCCGACGCGCGCGATCATGGTCACGTCGGCTCCGCACTTGCGCGCGGCCACCGCCTGATTCGCCCCTTTTCCGCCGAAACCGAGAGAAAAATCGCGGCCGAAGATCGTTTCACCGGGGCGGGGGAACTGATCGGTAAACGTGGTGAGGTCGATATTGGCGCTGCCGATGACGACGATGCGAGGCATGCGGCCTATTAAAACACAGGCAAGGCCGGAAGATCGGTAGTCGGGAACGACAAGCCCATGGCCCGAGCGAGCGTCGCCGCGATGCTGCGCATGTCAATTTCGCCAAGGTTGACGCCGGGCTTTATTTTCGGACCGGCAATGAAGAAGGACGCCAGCAGCTGCGGATTCGACGGCGCATAGCCGTGCGTGCCGCCGACTCTATCCGGGCGGTCGGCCGCGACGATGGAGAAATTCGATTGCATATCGACCCAAAACGCCGCGTCGGGCCGTCCGCCGAATGCCGCGATCTGCCGCGTTTCGAGTATTTTCGCGATGCCGTTTTTTGGATCCGCTGCGAGGCGCGCCAACAGCTTCGCGACTTTGGCGCGGGTTGCCTCGTCATTGGGATCTTTCAGGATGATGGCGGCCGAACCGCCTTCGAGATCGGGAAACGCTTTCCAGCCGGTCACCTTCCTGTTCGTCATGGTAACCAGGCCTTCTTCGGCGAACGCGGAAACGATGTTGAAGCTGTGCTCCGTCCGGGTGAAACCGTGGTCGGAGAGCACGCAGACGATGGCGTTCGGCGCGGCGGCTTCCAGTTCGCCCACTTCCGCGTCCACCTGTTCAAGCGTGGCGTTGGCTTCGGGACTGAATGGGCCGTGCGCGTGTTCCAGATGGTCGAGCGACGCCAGATGGACGGTCATGAATTGCGCGTGCCTGTTCCGGAGAATCCAGGCCGCGTAGCGAGTGCGCTGGCGGTCGCCCTTCTCGGCATCGTCGAGGTCCGTGATATACGGACCGGCGTCTTTTTCAATGTCCACCACCAGGCCCGGTGTGCTGATGGCCCGCAACAGTTTTAGATCTTCACCCGGAAATTTCGACGCGCGCCAGTATTCGGGAATGTCGTAGCGGATACCTTTCGCGGCGACGCTGACCGGCCAGCTTACGCTGCCAACGACCATGCCGGCTTTGGACGCCGCGTCCCACAGCGTCGGTACGGCGATGTCTTCCGTGTACCACATCCAGCCGGCGAGGTTGAGTCCGAGGGGATCGAACACGACGTTAGAATAAACGCGGTGCTTCGCGGGCCAGACGCCGGTGAGAATCGTGGTGTGGCTGGGATAAGTGACAGTCGGAAGCACGCCGCGGACGCCGGTCGCGTGCGCGCCATCTTTCAGGATGCGCCGGAGATGCGGGATTTTGAGCCCGTGCTCGTCCGCCTTCAAAACGTTATCCGGACGCATGCCGTCGATGGAGATCAGGAGAACTGAATTGTGCGATTGCGCGGCAAGAGGCAGCGCCAGCGCGAGCGGGAGGACAAATCGAAACATGCGGAAATCATACCATCGCGCAGTCACGATTCCATGAATCAGGCGACGGGAAGCGCGCACGAGTGCTGCTTAATGTGATACTAAGCCCTTCCAGCAGATCTGCGCGCCTAGCACGATCATCGCCAGGGACAGGCCGTAGCGCAGTTTATGCGATGGCACGCGCGACGCGAGAATCGAACCGGTAATCGCGCCGGGAATTCCGCCGACCAGCAGCTTCGTGAGCACCGCGGCGTTGAAGCTTCCCAGCGCCGCGTGAATGCCGCCGCCCACCAGCGACAACGCCAAGCCGAAACACAAATCGGTGCCGACAACTTCGGCCGAGCTTAATGGCGTCAGGCTCAATAGCGCGAGCGCACCAAGCGCTCCGGATCCGGCGGAAGAGAATCCGACTTCCGCTCCAATCGGCAGGCCGACCAGCGCCAGCCATTTGCTGCGGTCCGGGCGCGCGCCGTGCGAAAACCGGAACAGGTTGAGCAGCGCGACCGTCATGATGGTGAAGCCGATGAGAGCCATCATCACTCCCGTCTTGACTCCGTGCAACAGCAGCGCACCGGCAAGCACTCCGGGCAGTCCCGTGCCCAACAGATACGTCAATGCGCGCCGGTTCACCTGTCCTCGCGCCCAATAAAGAGGCGCGGTGATTAATTTAACCACCGCGCCGAAGATCAGTGAAGTGCCGACGCACTCCGCCGCCGGCAATCCCAGGAGAAGGATGAGGAGAGGAGTGGTGAGTGAACCCGCGCCGACACCGGTCAGCGCAATCGCAACGGAGATGACAAATCCGAGCGTGACTTCCATCATTTATTCCGCCTGAATGTGAATCCCGCATTCCAGTTTCTTGCCGTGCCAGCGGCCGGAACGGGCATTTTCGGGATCGAAAGGCAATTCGGTGCAGGGCGCGCAGCCGATGCTGGTGTAGCCTTTTTCGTACAGAGGCAGCACCGGAATATCGTGCAGATCGAGATATTGCCAGACTTCGCGCGTAGTCCACATCGCCAGCGGACTGACTTTTTTCAGCTCTTTGCCGCCGGGAAGTTTGAATTGCTCCACAACCTGGAGATGAGCGCGCGTCGGCGACTGCTCGCGGCGCAAGCCCGTAATCCACGTTTCGTAAGCCGCGAGTCCCTGAAACAAAGGCGTGACTTTGCGGAATCCGCAGCAACGGTCCGGCGCGGTCTGGTTGAGGATGCCGAACTGCGCTTCCTGATCGGCGACACTTTGTTTCGCGCTTAGATTATGGAGGTTGAGATTCCACTTCGCGGAAATTTCGTCGCGATACGCGAGCGTCTCCGGGAAGTGATAGCCGGTTTCGAGAAATAGCACCGGTATGTCGGGCTTGTGCTGAATCGCGAGATGCACCACCACCACGTCCTCCGCCTGAAAACTGCACGTAATGCAGGCGCGGTCGAGATTCAGAGTTTCGATCATTTGATCATTCCCGCCGCCGCCGTCGCGTTGGTTTCGCGATCGATCAGCATGAAGCTGCCGGTGGTTCGGTTCGATTTGTAGGAATCGAAAAACAAGGGCTGCGCCAGGGCGATCCGCACTTCGCCGATGTCGTTCATCTTGAGAATTTGCGCGCTTTCCACGCCGGCCCGGATGGTTTGCGTGGTTTGCTTGAGCAGATACTCCTTCGATGAATCGAGAGGCTGCTCATCGAACCAGACCACCCTAGCCTCTATGGAGCGGGAGTTTTGCGGCTCCGCGCCCGCCGACAGCATGGCTCCGCGGCTGATGTCGATCTCATCCTCGAGAGTGAGCGTGACGGAGAGAGGCGCATGGGCGACTTCCAGATCGCCGCCATAGGTGACAATCCGCTGCACGCGGCTGCGGCGGCCGGACGGCAGCGCGAGAATTTCATCCCCGGGACGAATCACGCCCGAAGCGATTTGTCCGGCGTAGCCTCGAAAGGTCTGGTCCGGGCGGACCGCGCGCTGCACGGCCATGCGGAAGGCGGCGTGGACCGGCTCTTCGATTTCGATGGTCTCCAGATGCTCCAGTAGAGGAGAGCCGGCGAACCACGGCATGTTGACGCTTCGCTCCACGACGTTCTCGCCCAACAGCGCGCTCATAGGCAAAAAGTACGGTTCGATGACGCCAAGGGAATCCAGGAACGGCTTAAACTGGCGGAAGATGTCGTCGAACACGCCGTAATCGAAGTTCACCAGGTCCATTTTGTTGACCGCGATCACAAAATGGCGAATGCCCAAGAGAGCCGCAATCGAGGCATGGCGGCGCGACTGATCCGTGAGGCCGCGCTTCGCGTCCACCAATATGATGGCGAGGTCGGCGGTCGAGGCGCCGGTGGCCATGTTGCGTGTGTACTGGACGTGGCCGGGCGTATCGGCAAGGATGAACTTGCGCTTCGACGTTGCGAAGTAGCGATAGGCGACATCGATGGTGATGCCCTGTTCGCGCTCCGCGCGCAGGCCGTCGGTGAGCAGCGCGAAATCGATGACGCCATCGGCGCGGCGGACAGACTTCAGTTGATCTTCATAGGCGCCGCGCGCATCGTGCAGCAGGCGGCCGATGAGAGTGCTCTTGCCGTCGTCCACGCTGCCGGCGGTGGCGAGGCGCAGCAGGTCCTTCGACAGCTCCGATTCCAGAAACGCTTCGATATCGAATTGTTCTTCCAGCACTACCACTTAAAAGTACCCCTCGCGCTTTTTTATTTCCATCGAACCTTCGCGATCGTGGTCGATGACGCGGTTTTGCCGCTCCGAATTTCGGACCGCGGCGAGTTCCGCAATGATCTTGGGAACGGTGTCGGCATCCGATCGGATCGCGCCGGTGCAGGGCGAGCAGCCCAGAGAGCGCATCCGGCACTGAACGGTCTCGTACTTACCAGCCGGGAGGAAATCCAGCTCCGGCAGGATAAGCGAGTTTCCCTGGACCAGCATCCGCCGCTCCTTCGCGTAATAAAGAGGAACGATGGGGATGTTTTCGAGGTGGATGTACTGCCAGACGTCCATTTCGGTCCAGTTGGAGAGCGGAAAAACCCGGATGCTTTCGCCGGCGTTCAGTCTGCTGGAGAAAAGATTCCAGAGCTCGGGACGCTGATTTTTCGGATCCCACTGCCCGAAAGAGTCGCGGAAGGAGAAAATGCGCTCCTTGGCGCGGGACTTTTCCTCATCCCGCCGGGCACCTCCAAAGGCGGCGTCGAATCCGCCGGCGCGGAGCGCATCAAGCAGCGCCTGGGTCTTGAGCAGGCCACAGCAGCGCTCTGTTCCAAGACGGTACGGGTTGGCGCCCGCCTCGAGAGCCTTGGTATTGGAATGCACAATCAGCTTGAGGCCCAGAGCGGCTACCTGCCGATCCCGGAACTCGATCATTTCATGGAACTTGTAGGTCGTATCGACGTGCAGGAGCGAAAACGGGATGGGCGCGGGATAGAATGCCTTTTGCGCGAGCCGAAGCATTACTGACGAATCCTTACCTACGGAGTAGAGCATCACGGGACGCTGAAATTCGGCAGCGACCTCGCGGAAGATGTGGATGCTCTCCGCTTCTAATGCCCGTAAATGGCTGATTCCGTGAGCCATATCTGATGCTACCACAATATTACTCTATTGTCCATCGAGAAATAGGTGTATCCTGGTACTCTGACACCTGTTCGTAACAGGCTGTCCCGCATATAGATATAGTTCTTGACGAAGTACTATATGTTGCGGCATGATTGCCAACAGCGCTGGAAGAGACCGTCATTTTCGGCCGCCAAAGATCTTCACACAAAGAGGAATTGAGCATGGGACAATTAGGTGTAGGTGTCGCTATGAAGTTAAAGGATGTCCGCCGGCCGGTGCCGGTTTCGGAGAGAATTGGCGTGGAGTTCCCGCGCTATTTCACCTCCCGGCTGGAGGCTGGGAAAACCCCTTATGACGAGACGAAGTGGGAGCTTCGCACCGCGTCGATCGGCAACGATAAGGGCGCGGTGATCTTCGAGCAGCGCGACGTGGAGGTCCCGGTGGATTGGTCGCAGACCGCCACGAACATCGTAGTCAGCAAGTACTTTTACGGCAAGATCGGATCGCCGGAGCGCGAAACGAGCGTTCGCCAGTTGATCGGCCGCGTGGTGGATACCATCTCCGGCTGGGGCGGCAGCCAGGGCTATTTTCGTACCGCGGAGGACGCGGAGAATTTCCGCAGCGAGCTGGCGCACCTGATGCTGACGCAGAAGGCATGCTTCAATTCCCCGGTGTGGTTCAACGTCGGCGTGAAGGAGCCTCGCGGCTACGGTTGGTATTACGACGAAGCGTCGAACAGCATCAAGAAGCTGGAGCGGGGCGAGATGAGGCCGCAATGTTCGGCGTGCTTCATCAATTCGGTGGGCGATACGCTCGAAGGAATTCTGGATCTGGCGAAGACCGAAGGCATGCTGTTCAAATGGGGCAGCGGGACGGGGACGAATCTTTCGACGCTGCGCGAGGAAGACGGGCTGCTATCGAGCGGTGGCCGCGCGTCCGGCCCTCTGAGTTTCATGAAAGGTTTTGACGCGTTCGCGGGCGTGATCAAAAGCGGCGGCAAGACGCGGCGTGCGGCGAAGATGGTGATCCTGAATGCGGATCACCCGGACATCGAGAAATTCGTCTGGTGCAAGGCGAAGGAAGAGAAAAAGGCGCACACGCTGATCGACGCGGGTTACGATTCGTCGCTCGACGGGGACGCGTACTCGTCGATCTTCTTCCAGAACGCGAACAACAGCGTGCGCGCGACCGATGAATTCATGGAAACCGTGGCCGGCGATGGCGACTGGTGGACGCGGTCGCGCCTGGCCGGCCAGCCGGTGAAGCGGTTGAAGGCTCGCGAGTTGATGCGGCAGATCGCGGAAGCGACGCACCAGTGCGGCGATCCCGGAATGCAGTTCGATACGACCATCAACCGCTGGCACACGTCGAAGAACACGGCGCGGATCAATGCGTCGAATCCGTGCTCGGAGTACATGTTCCTGGACGATTCGGCTTGCAACCTGGCGTCGCTGAATCTGATGAAGTTCACCGGTTCCGACGGGCAATTCGACGTGGAGGCGTATCGCCACGCCATCGACACGGTGACCATCGCGCAGGAAATTATTGTCGACAACGCAGCGTATCCCACCGACAAAATCGCCAGGAATTCGCATGATTTCCGGCCTTTGGGACTGGGCTACGCGAACCTGGGCGCGCTGCTGATGTCGATGGGGATTCCCTACGATAGCGATCACGGGCGCGATTGGGCGGCGGCGCTGACCGCGATCATGTGCGGGCAAGCGTATTTGACCAGCGCTCGGGTTGCGGACGGATCGACGGGGCCGTGCGAGGGTTATGCGGCGAACGAGGAGCCGTTCCTGGAAGTAATCCGGATGCATCGCGACTCGACATCGAGGATCGACAGCAAGCGGGTGCCGCAGGCGGTTTACGAAAATGCGAGGCAGTGCTGGGAAGAAGCGTACGAAACGGGGCGCGTGGCGGGATTCCGCAACGCACAAACCACCGTGCTGGCGCCGACGGGCACCATCGGTTTCATGATGGATTGCGACACGACGGGTATTGAACCGGACCTGGCGCTCGTAAAGTACAAGAAACTCGTCGGTGGCGGAGTCATCAAAATCGTCAACAACACAGTGCCGGAAGCGCTGCTGAAGTTGGGCTACTCGAGCGACCAGATGAACGCGATCGTCGATCACATCGATGCATCGGGCACCATCGAAGGCGCGCCGGGTTTGAAACCGGAGCATCTGCCGGTGTTCGATTGCAGCTTCCGTCCGCAGAACGGGACGAGGTCGATTCATTACATGGGTCACGTGCGGATGATGGCCGCGGTGCAGCCGTTTATCTCCGGCGCCATTTCGAAGACCATCAACATGCCGGAAGAATCGACGGTGGAAGACATCATGCATGCCTACACCGAGAGCTGGCGGCTGGGTCTCAAAGCCGTCGCGATTTACCGCGATAATTCGAAGCGCGTGCAGCCGCTAAGCTCGGGCACGGCGAAGGGCGCGAAGGCGGCCAACGGCCCGGCGCAGGTCGAGGTGAAAGAGAGGATCGTCTACCAGCCGGTGCGTCACAAGCTGCTTCCCGAAAGGCAGTCGATCACGCACAAGTTTTCGATCGGCGGGCATGAAGGCTACATCACGGTCGGCATGTACGAAGACGGGACGCCGGGCGAGGTCTTCATCTCGATGGCGAAGGAAGGCTCCACCATCTCGGGCCTGATGGACAGCTTCGCCACGGCGATCAGCTACGCGCTGCAATACGGCGTACCGCTGAAGTTCTTCGTCGACAAATTCAGCCATGTGCGGTTTGAGCCGAGCGGATGGACGGGCAATCCGACGGTCCCGTACGCTAAGTCGATCATGGATTATATTTTCCGCTGGCTGGGCGCGAAGTTTTTGGGTCCCGAGTACGCGGTTGGAGAAGCGGGGGATGCTCCGAAATTGCGGGTGACGGAAGAAGACCCGCAGCAGCCTCTGTTATTCTCGCCGTCGGTGACGGATGCACCTGCTTGTTCCGAGTGCGGCGGACTGATGACGCGCAACGGCTCGTGCTACAAGTGCGAGAACTGCGGGGGGACGAGCGGGTGTAGCTAGGGGAGCGCCTTTGCGGCCGCGAAAGTAGGCTTATGCAGAGTATCGAAATTCAAAACATGCTGAAGCAGTACGAATACATGTGGGCCAGGACTGGACCTATCGCAAAATCGGGAGACGTGATTGGGTACGCTCGAATCGGAGGCCGGAAATTTGGACAGGAAATCTGGATCAACAATTATGGCTTACCTCAACGACCTGATTGGCGCTATTCGATCTATGAGGATGGGAAACGCATTTGGGTCAACAGACATTTTAAGAGTGAGACCGAAGCATATTCATCAGCGCTTGCTTGGCTCGACCTAACCGACCATCGGCCACGCCCGAGGCTCTTTCAGTGGTACGACGGCCATGAGGCGTATGGCGAATGGCGACTGAATATCACACTTGCGAATGGGTGCAGTTTTGGCTAGGGCCCTGGTCTAATCCGATGGACGCGCTCAGGGTTTAAGAACGAGGAATCGTTTTTTGGCTTACGATTGCACCAGCCAAAAAAAAAGCTTCACGCAGAGACGCAGAGTTCGCAAAGCGGAAATCTCTGCTCTGCGTCTCCGTGTGAAATGGGTTACTCGAAATTGAGGCGAGGAGCCTATTTCTCCAGCGCTTCGCCATTCCTCGCGAGCATTGCAATCACTGCCCTCTTGAGACTAGGCATATCCACCATGACGATTTGCCACACGATGCCGAGGTCGACGCTGAAATAGTCATGGACGAGCAAATTGCGGAAACCGGCGATTCCAGGCCAGTTGATTTGCGGATGAGTCGATTTTAGGGCGTCCGATAGGCGTTTGCTTGACTCCGCCAGCACCTGCAGGTTGCGAATAACAGCGTCCTGAATCATGTGAGACGTTTCGAACGCCGCGCGGCCATCACGGATGTCTTCCTCAATCCGAGCGATACATTCCCGGATATGCAGAAGATAAGTCCGGTCGTCCTTCACAAGGGAATGGCATCCTTGAGAACGGATTCTCGAATCAGGGGGTGGAGCGAGCGGGCGATCACAAGGTCGACGCGGCGGTGGAGCAGATTTTCAAGATCCACCAGCAAGCCGCCCGGGAACCACGGAGTTGTCGAGCCCACCACGTCGATCAGCAAATCGACATCGCTATCTGGAGTGGCTTCGCCCCGCGCGATCGAGCCAAAAATGCGGATGTTTCCGGCGCCGTGCTTCGCGACGATCGATTGAATTTCGGCCTCTCGGGCGCGAACCGTTTCAAGCGCATTCATACCTTCATTCTAATCGATTCTGAAATCATCGCCCTCTAAAAGCGAGAAATTGTGAAACTGAGTGGGCCGACGCCTACTTCTCCGGTGCTTCGCCGCCTTCTTCTCCGCCCTGCCTTATAGCGCTCAGACGCTCTTCTCGACGCTTGGCTCTATCCGCCGCGCGCTTCACCAGTTCGCTGCCGACCAGTTCGATCATCGCCTGCTCCGCTCCATCGCCCTTGCGATTGCCTAGACGGACGATGCGGGTGTAGCCGCCATTGCGCTGGCCGAACCGCGTGCCTAGCTTATCAAACAGTTTTTTCACGGAGGAGGGTGTTTCCAGGAACGCCGCCGCCTGGCGCCGCGCGTGCAGCGTGTCGCGCTTGCCGAGCGTGATCATTTTATCGACCAGAGGCTTGATGGCCTTCGCCTTAGGAACCGTGGTGACGATGCGTTCCTGATCGATGACACTGGTGACCAGGTTCTTGAGCAGCGAATTGCGCGCGCCGACGTCGCGCTTGAGTTTAAAGCCGGATTTTCCGTGTCGCATAACTATTCCGCAATGGCCCCTTCTTCGCCCTCTTCTTCGTCGTCCTCGTCATCATCCTCGATATCGAGGTCCGCGTCGTCCATCGAACCGATCGCTGCGGGTGTGCCCGCAGGCGATACCAAGCGGCCCTGCGCGTCGAACTTCATGCCGAACGTCAGGCCAAGACCGGAGAGGATTTCCTTGATCTCGTTCAATGACTTGCGCCCGAAATTCTTGGTCCTCAGCATCTCGGCTTCGGTCTTCTGCACCAGATCTCCGATGGTCTGAATATTGGCGTTCTTGAGGCAGTTGTAAGAACGGACGCTCAGCTCCAGCTCTTCGACAGACCGGTTGAGCACCTCGTTCATCTGGCTCAAAGCGCGCTCGGCCGGCTCCTCGGCCGATTCCGGCAGCTCTTCGAAGTTGATGAAGATCGACATGTGATCCTTCAGCAGCTTCGCCGCCTGGCCGATCGCGTCGGCAGGCGAGATGGCTCCGTTGGTCCAGACTTCGATCGTCAGTTTGTCGTAATCAGTCATCTGGCCCAGGCGCGCCGCTTCGACCGAGAAATTAACTTTGCGAACCGGCGAGTGAACCGAGTCGATCGGGATGTAGCCGATCGGCAGGTCTTCGTCGTTATTGCGGTCGGCCGAAACGTAGCCGCGGCCGGACTTGAGGCGCATTTCGATCGAGAGCTTGCCGCCCTCGCCGACCGTGGCGATGTGCATGTTGCGGTCCAGCACTTCGATGTCGGAATCGGTCTCGATCTGCCCGCTGAGAATCTGGCCCGCGCCGTCGGCCTTGAGACGGACGGTGCGCATCCCCTCGCCCATCATCTTGAAGGGGACCTGCTTGAGGTTGAGAATGATATCGGTGGCGTCCTCGGCGACGCCGGGAATGGGGCTGAACTCGTGCGCCACGCCTTCAATCCGCACGGCGGTGATGGCGGCGCCTTCAATAGAGCTCAACAGCACGCGGCGCAGGCCGGTGCCGATGGTGGATCCGAAGCCGCGCTCGAAGGGCTGCGCGGTAAACATGCCGTAACGCTCGTTGAGCGTTTCCGTATTGGCGACTAATCGTTTGGGTTTCTGGAATCCTTTGAACATTAACTCTAGGCTCCTTATTACTTCGAGTACAACTCGACGATCAGCTGTTCGTTCAACTGGATCTGGACGAGGTCTTCGCGCTTCGGCTGGCTGACCACGCGGCCTTTGAGGTTTTCGCGGTCCACTTCCAGCCAGTTGGGGCTCGGAGCGTGCGCCGTGGCGTCACGCGCATGCAGAATAGTCGGGTTGTTCTTGCTTTTTTCGCGGACTTCAATGACGTCGTTCTGTTTCACGATGAACGACGGAATATCGACGCGCTTGCCGTTGACGTTCAGGTGGCCGTGGCGCACCAACTGGCGTCCCTGGGCTCGCGAAGTGGCGAGGCCCATGCGGTAGAGCGTGTTGTCGAGGCGGCGTTCCAGCATGTTCAGCATGTTCTCGCCGGTGATGCCCTTGGCGGCGCTGGCTTTCTCGAACAGGTTGCGGAACTGGCCTTCCAGCAGCTGGTAATAACGGCGGGCTTTCTGCTTTTCGCGAAGCTGAAGACCGTAACCGACGATCTTCGGTTTGCGGTCCTTGCCGTGCTGCCCCGGAGGGAAGTTGCGCTTTTCAATGGCGCATTTCTCGGTGTAGCAGCGCTCGCCTTTCAGAAACAATTTCATGCCCTCGCGCCGACATTGCCGGCACACGGGACCAATATATCGAGCCAAATCAGACCTCCCTGGTCAATTTACAAGTAGGTGCAGTTTACAGCGGCTATGCCGCCCTCGTCCTGCTTAATAAAAAATCAAACTCTGCGCTTCTTCGGCGGACGGCAGCCGTTGTGGGGAATCGGCGTACGATCCCGGATGGAGCGGACATCGAGTCCCGCAGTCGACAGCGCTCGCACCGCCGATTCACGTCCCGCGCCCGGACCGCTGACCGCCACTTCGACGGTTCGCAAGCCCGATTCTTTCGCCTTGTTCGCGGCCGTCAACGACGCCTGCTGCGCCGCGAACGGGGTGCCTTTGCGCGATCCGCGGAAGCCCAGCGAACCGGAACTGGACCATGAGATCACGTTGCCCATGGGGTCCGTGATCGTGATGATCGTGTTGTTGAACGACGCCTGCACGTGCACACGGCCCATCGGGACGGAACGTTTTTCTTTCTTCTTAAATGCCTTTTTCTTGCCGGTTTTCGCTGGTGCTTTCGCCATATTTATCTCTAAAAGCCTTAATCCTTACGTCTTCGCCGCGGACTTCTTCTTGTTGGTCACCGTGCCGCGCCGCGGACCCTTGCGGGTGCGGGCGTTGGTGTGCGTGCGCTGGCCTCGCACAGGCAGGCCGCGGCGGTGGCGCAGTCCCCGGTAAGCGCCCATCTCGATGAGGCGCTTAATGTTCATCGAAGTCTCTTTGCGCAGGTCGCCTTCGACAGCGCCCTCGGCTTCGAGAATCTGGCGGATCTTGTTGACTTCTTCCTCGGTCAGGTCGGAAATCCTGGTCTCCGGATTGACGCCCGCGCGGTGGCAGAGCGAAAGAGCCCTGGTCCGTCCGATTCCATAAATGTACGTAAGACCGATCTCGGTCCGCTTTTTCGCTGGTAAATCCACGCCCGCTAAACGCGCCATATTCGTTAACCCTGCCTCTGCTTATGCTTCGGATTGGTGCAGATCACCCGCACCACGCCCTCGCGGTGGACGATCTTGCACTTGTCGCACATTTTCTTCACTGATGCTCGAACCTTCATAAAATCCCGCCTTTTCTTTACCGGCGCCCGGCGCCCGGCGCCTCGCGCCTTTCTTCATGGCCTGGTTAAAACCCAAGGCCCGTTTGCCGTAATCGCCACCGTGTGCTCGAAATGCGCCGAGTATTTGCCGTCCTCGGTCACCGCCGTCCAACGGTCCGGTTTCACCCGGCTGCCCGGTTTCCCGGCGTTCACCATCGGCTCGATCGCCAGCACCATTCCTTCTTTCAACCGCGGATTCTCGCTCCGCCGGTCGACGTAGTTGGGAACCTGCGGCTCTTCGTGCATCTGCGTACCGATGCCGTGGCCCACAAACTCCCTGACTACCGAAAACCCGTTCGCGGTCACGTGACGTTCCACCGTGCCGCAGATATCGAACAACCGGTTGCCCGGCCGCGCTTTCTCTATCGCCAGTTCCAGAGACTCGCGCGTCACATTCATCAGCCTCTGGGCTTCTTCCGAAATTTCGCCCACTCCGACCGTCACGGCCGAATCGCCGTAATAGCCGTTCAACTGAACGCCCGTGTCGATGGAAACGATATCGCCCTTTTTCAGAACCCTCTTTTGAGAAGGCATCCCATGGACAATCTCTTCGTTCACCGACGTACACAACACCGAGGGAAACTTCGTTCCCGCGCTCGGCGTCGAATAACCTTTAAAAGCGGATCTTGCCCCCGCATCCGCCATCATCTTCTCGGCCGTCATTTCCAGATCGTAGGTGGTGACGCCTTCGGCCACCATCTTCCTCAACGTGTCCAGAATATTCCAGACGAGAAGACCGGCGGACCGCATTTTTTCCAGCTCCGCGATGTTCTTTCGCACAATCATGCCAGCTAACTCTGCACCCGGCCGGCGGCATTATCTTGAGTCGCTCCGCGCCAGCCGTCAATCCATTCCCGAATCTGTTTCGCAATCGCCAGGGGCGAACTCGCCCCTCCCTCTACTTCACACACCGCGAATCCCTCTTCGCGCAGACATTCCAGAACCGGAGACGTCTGACGATCGTACGCCTTCAACCTCTCCGCTACCACCTCGGGACGATCGTCGTCCCGGACCACCAGTTTCGATCCGTCGTAATCGCAGACTTCCGAAACCACCGGAGTTTTTGCCGACACGCCGTAGAGCGCGCCGCAGGTCGGGCACAGCCTGCGCCCGGAGAGACGGGCAATAATAACATTATAATCGACTTTCAGGTGCACCACCACTGTCTCCACCTGCTTGGCCTTCAGCACCCCTGAAATCAGCTTCGCCTGATCCACCGTTCGCGGGTATCCGTCCAGGATGAACCCGTTCACGCAATCCGGCTGCTCGATGCGTTCCTCCACCATCCGATTGACGATTTCGTCCGGCACCAGGCCGCCGGATTTCATGATCGCCGCCGCCGCTTCTCCCAGCGGATCGTTCGACGCCGCCCTCTCCCGCAGCATGTCGCCGGTCGACACATGAGCCACTCCCAACCCCTGACGCAGCAACTTGGCTTGCGTCCCCTTCCCCGATCCTGGTGGACCGAACAAAATCAGGCAGAGTCGACTCATTCACTCGCTTCGTCGGGCTTCCCTCCTCAAGCTGCTGAAAAAAGTCCGTCACATAACTGCCGCACTCCGTGCGGCTCCGAACTGGCTGCCGCCCTTCGAGCGGCTACCAATATTTCTTCCACCAAGCCGCCGGAGGCGGTCAAATACTGCTGCGGCGGCCCCGGATGCGCCCCGCACGCGGCGTAAAGCCTTCATAATGACGCATGATCAACTGCGCCTCGATCTGATTGACGGTGTCCATCGCCACGCCGACCACGATCAACAGCGACGTTCCGCCAAACGAAAAATTAACCCCCAAGCCGTCCAGCAACCAGCGCGGAAAATGCGCATCGATGAAATTCCCCATCAGCGGCAGACGCTGGAGCTTGATGCCCGCAATCATGATCTGCGGCAGCAGCGATAGAACGGCCAGGTACAGGCCTCCCACCACCGTGATCTTGGTCAAAATCTTGTTCATGTAATCGGCGGTATTTCGCCCCGGACGGATGCCCGGGATAAATCCGCCGTACTTGCGCATATTGTCCGCCGCTTCGTTCGGGTTGAAAATAATCGATACGTAGAAGAAGCAGAAGAAAATAATCAGCAGCGTGTAGCAGCAGGTAATAAAGGGGCGAAGCGCCCTGAATCGCGCCCAGCATTCCGCTCAGCACCGGTGAATTCTTGACGAAGTCGAACTGCATCGCCGTCATCGGGAAGGCCAGAAGGGAGCTCGCGAAAATCACCGGGATCACGCCGCCGGCGTTGACTTTTAAAGGCAGGTGCGTCGATTGGCCGCCCATCATCCTGCGCCCAATCACGCGTTTGGCGTATTGCACCGGAATGCGGCGCTCGCCGCGCTCCACCAGCACGATGAACCCCACCACCGCGATCATCATCAGGACGATGATGAAAACCTGAATAAAGGGCCAGTCGCCGGTCTGAACCTTGGTCACCATCTGTACGATCGCGCTCGGCAATCCGATCACGATCCCGGTAAAGATGATCAGGGACATCCCGTTGCCGATGCCTCGTTCGGTGATCTGCTCGCCCAGCCACATGATGAAGGCCGTCCCCGTGGTCAGCGTCAGAATCGTCATCATGGTGAAGCTGAAGCCCGGATGATTGACAAACGGCGTCGACGCGTGCGAGAGCGTAAAGGCGATGCCGTAGGATTGCACCAGCGCCAGGCCGACCGTCAGATAACGCGTCCACTGCGTAATCTTGCGCCGTCCGATTTCACCCTCTTTTTGCAGCTTTTCAAGAGTCGGCACCACCACCGTCAGCAATTGCAGGATGATCGACGACGTGATGTACGGCATAATGCCGAGCGCGAAAATCGTCAACCGGCGGAACGCGCCGCCGCTGAACAGATCGAGAAAACCGAACAACGACCCCTGGTTCGACCGGATGTAATCCTCAAACCGGTGCGTATCGATGCCCGGAATCGGGATGTTACCGCCCAAGCGGTACACCGCGAGCATCGCCAACGCGAACAGGAGCCGCTTGCGCAGATCCGGTATGCGAAAGATGTTACCAACGGCTTCCAAAAACTTCATGCGATGATTCTCCAGGCCAGATCTTTTATGCGATAACTTCCGCCGTGCCGCCGGCGGCCTGAATCTTGTCCAGCGCCGACTTCGAAAACACGTGCGCCTTCACGGTAATTTTCTTCTTCAACTCGCCCGTACCCAGAATTTTCAGACCGTGCTTCAGCTTGTGGATCACACCCGCCTCGAGCAAAGTCCCCGGATCGAAGGAACTCCCTTCCAGCGCCTCCAGCGCCGCCACGTTCACAATGGCGTATTCCTTGCGGAAGATGTTGGTGAACCCGCGCTTCGGCAGTCGCCGATGCAGAGGCATCTGGCCGCCTTCAAAGCCGCGCATGCGCGAATAACCCGAAATCGATTTGGCGCCCTTGGCTCCGCGTCCCGAAAACTTTCCACGGCCCGTTCCCATGCCCTGGCCCAGACGTCGCTTCTTCTGCTTTTGTCCGGCGGGAGGTTTAATTTGGCTGAGATTCATCGCGCTCTCCTAATCCACGATCGCTAACAGGTGCGGAATTTTTTTTACCATGCCCCGGAACGCCGGCGTGTCCGGCTTGGTCACCGTCCGGTTCAGTGTCCGCAGGCCCAGCGCCAGCACCATCTGCTTGTGCTTTTCCGGCGTGCAGATCGTGCTCTTGATTAATTTTATTTTGATCGTTCCTGGCATATTACAACTTCTCCAGCGCCAGACCGCGCAGATCCGCGACCTCGGCCTTGTCGCGCAACTGCTCCAGCGCGTCGATCGTCGCCTTCACCACGTTGTGAGGATTGTGCGACCCCAGCGATTTGGTCAGCACGTTCGGAATGCCAACCGCCGTGATCACCGCGCGCACCGCGCCGCCCGCGATCACTCCGGTTCCATCCGGCGCGGGCTTGAGCAACACCCGCCCGCTGCCGAACTCGCCCACCACCATGTGCTGAATCGTGGTCGCCAGCACGTTGACCTTGCGAAGATTCTTCTTCGCCGCCTCGATGCCTTTTTTAATCGCCGCCGGCACTTCCTTCGCCTTGCCGGTGCCGAAGCCGACGATCTTCGCGCCCGGATCGCCGACGACGACCAAAGCCGAGAAGCTCAGATTTTTTCCGCCCTTGACCACTTTGGTCACGCGGTTAATCGAAACAACCTGTTCTTTCAGGTTCAGGTTGGTCGAATCGATGCGCTTTTGCATGCCCATAATTAAAATTCCAGTCCCGCTTCGCGAGCCGCTTCCGCCAGCGCCTTCACGCGGCCGTGATACTGATACCCGCCGCGATCGAACACCACGGCCTTAATTCCCTTGTCCTGCGCGCGCTCGGCCACCAGCTTGCCGATTTCCTTGGCCCCGGCCACGTTGCCGCCGTTTTTCGTATCCTTCTCGGTCGACCCCGCGGCCACCACGGTGTGACCCTTGGTGTCGTCGATCACCTGCGCGTAAATATGCTTCACGCTGCGAAAAACAGCCAGGCGCGGCCTCTCGGACGTGCCCGAAACACGGCTGCGAATGCGCTTGTGAACGCGCAGCCGGATAATGTTCTTAGAATCCCGTCGTGCCATCGCCTACTTCCCTCCACTTGCGCCGGTCTTGCCGACCTTCTTGCGCAGCGATTCGCCCGTATAACGGACGCCTTTGTTCTTGTACGGATCGGGCGGGCGCAGCGCGCGCATATTGGCCGCGACTTGCCCCAGCAACTGCCGGTCGGACCCGGTCAAAACCAAGTGCGTCTGCTTGTCGATTTTCATATCGATTCCATCCGGAAGATAGAACTCGATCGAATGCGAATAACCCAGCGTGAACGTCGCGATGCGGCCCTTCAGATCGCAGCGATACCCGATTCCTACAATGTCGAGCTCGCGGGTGAACCCGGTCGAGACGCCCTGCACCGCGTTCGCCGCCAGCGCCCTGGTCAGTCCGTGCAGGGCGGCCTTATTCTCGCCGTCGCGCTGGAACGCGGCCACGCCGTCCTTTTGAGACAGCGTGATGCCGGCCGGAACCGGAACGGTCTGTTTGCCCTTCGGCCCTTCCACCAGCAAATTTCCGTCACCGGCCGTGATCTTCACGCCCTTCGGCAGCGGGAGCAGCTTTTTTCCAACTCTAGACATACGTTCCCTTTATCACCTTATGAACAGCCCAACTACCACACGTGACACAGGACTTCGCCGCCCACACCCTGCTTGCGCGCAGCCGATCCAGTCATCACGCCCTGAGGCGTCGTCAGAATATTGATTCCCAGTCCGCCCAGCACGCGCGGCACCTTCTTCGACCCGACGTACACGCGGCACCCGGGACGCGACACCCGCTCAATCCGCGAAATCACCGGCACGTTGCCCGGCGTGTACTTCAAATAAATGCGGATGGATTTCTTGGTGCCATCCTCGGTCAGCTTGAAGTTCGCGATGTAGCCTTCGTCCTTCAGGATCTTCGCAATGTCGTTCTTCAGCCGCGATGCGGGCACATCCACTTTGGCGTGGCGCGCCGAGAGCGCATTCCTCATGCGCGTCAACATATCGGCGATAGGATCCGTGGTCATCATTCCTGTAAAATCCTCCTACCAGCTCGCCTTAATCACGCCGGGAACTTCGCCCGCCAGCGCCAGTTTCCGGAAACAGATCCGGCATAACTTGAATTTCCTTAAAAATCCGCGCGGACGTCCGCAGCGGAAACAGCGGTTGCGATGCCGGCAGGCCAGCTTCGGCGTCCCTTTCGCTTTCGCGATAGCGAGCTTCTCGTCCCTGGCAATCTTAGCGGTAGTAGCCATGTATGTTCCTTCTTACTGGGCCCGGAAAGGCATTCCGAGGTGTTTCAACAGCGCCAGCCCCTCGGCATCGGTCTTGGCGGTGGTGGTGATGCAGATATTCATTCCCTTTGTTTTCTCGACTTTGTTATAGTCGATCTCCGGGAAAATCAATTGGTCCTTGATGCCCAGCGTGTAGTTGCCGCGTCCGTCGAACGACTTCGACGACACGCCGCGAAAATCGCGCACGCGCGGCAGCGTCACGCTGACTAAGCGGTCCAGAAATTCGTACATGCGGTCGCCCCGCAGCGTCACGCTGCATCCGATGGCCATCCCCTCGCGCAGCTTGAACGCCGCAATCGATTTGCGCGCCTTGTTGATCACCGGACGCTGGCCCGCGATCTGGCTCAGCTCGCTCACCGCGCCGTCCATCAGCTTGCTGTTGCCGGTGGCTTCGCCCAGGCCGATATTGACGCTGATCTTTTGAACCTTCGGCACAGCCATCGGGTTCGAGTAGCCGAACTCCTTGGTCATGGCCGGAACGACCTTCTTTATATACGCTTCTTTAAGACGTGCCATGTTCTTCTTCCTACGCCTTATCCAAAATCTCGCCGCCCTTTTTGGCGACACGCACATGACGCTTCACCGCGCCCGCGCCCTCGATCCGGTAGCCGATCCGCGTGGCCACTCCGCCCGAGGTCAGGATCATCACGTTCGATACCGAGATGGAACTCTCGCGCTCCGCGATGCCGCCCTTGATCTGCTTCGACGGATTCGGACGCGTGTGGCGCTTCACCATGCTCACGCCCTCCACCAGCACTCTTCCGTTCACCCGGTCGACATACAGCACCCGTCCGGTCTTGCCCTTGTCCCGCCCGGCGATCACTTTGACGGTATCGTCTTTCTTAATCCGGATTTTCAACTTGATCTTCGGCTCGTGCTGATGCCGAAAAGGAATTTTCTTGGCCATGAAACTAGATAACCTCCGGCGCGAGCGAAACGATCTTCATGAATTTTTTGTCGCGCAGCTCGCGAGCCACCGGTCCGAACACGCGCGTCCCCATCGGCTCGCCCACTTCATTGATCAACACCGCGGCATTCGAATCGAAGCGGATATAGGTGCCATCTTTGCGCCTGGTTTCCTTGCGCATCCGGACCACCACGCACCGCACCACCTTGCCCTTTTTGATCGCCGAGTCGGGCGCCGCTTCCTTCACGCTGGCGGTGATAATGTCCCCTAACCCGGCGCGCAATCCCAGATCGCCTCCGCGCGGCAAAATACATTGCAGCCGTCGCGCGCCGCTGTTGTCGGCGACCTCAAGAATTGTCCGCATCCCAATCATAAAATTCTGGCTCCTGGCTCTGGTTTACTTTTTCTTTTTCGCGGGCCGCTTCTCCGGACCCGTCTGAATACCGATCGAGCTCAAATCCGTGGTCACCTGCACCGCTTTGCGGATCACTTCGCCCAGCGTCCAGCGCTTCAGCTTGCTCATCGGGCGGCATTCGATAATGCGAACCACATCGCCCGGCTTGGCTTCCCCTTTTTCGTCGTGGGCGTAAAACTTCTTGCGCTTGGTCACCACGCGCTTATACACCGGGTGCGCCGCCTTGCGCGACACTTCCACCACAATCGTCTTGGCCATCTTCGCCGAGACCACTGAGCCGACCTTTTCGTTCTTAATTCCCTGCTTGTGTTCCGTCGTCGTTTTCTCTGGCATGCTGCGCTATCCTTTGCCCGACTTGCGAGGCATACTGATCTTGGCCGATTTCGGCGCCGCCGTCGGCTTCACCTTTACCTGCCCCGCTTCTTTTCTTACCTTCGGCACAGCCGCGGCTTTCGGCTTGGCGGCGGCCACCGACTTCCTGGGCGCCGACGCCGTCTGCACCGCCGGCTTCGGCAGAGCCTTCGCTCGCGCCGGCCTCTGCGCCACGGGCGCTGCTCCGTCCTGCCGTTCGCGCAATACCGTCAGCATTCTCGCCCGCTCCCTGCGCAGCGAGCGCAGCTTCTTGACCCCGTCCATCTGCCCCATCGACATCTGGAATCGCAGCCGGAACATCTGTTCCGTGGCGTCCTTCACCTGCTTGGCCAGCTCGGCCCCATCCAGGCCACGGGCTTTATCCGCATTCTCTTTCATCGCTACTCCACACCCTGGCGCGTAATGAACTTCGTCGGCAGACCGATCTTGGCCGCCGCCAGCAGCATCGCCTTCTCGGCAACTTCACGCCCCACGCCTTCCATCTCGAACAAAATCTTGCCCGGGCGAATGACCACGACCCATTGATCCGGTGCGCCCTTGCCCTTTCCCATACGCGTTTCGGCAGGCTTCTTGGTGATCGGCTTGTCCGGGAACAGGCGGATCCACACTTTGCCGCCGCGCTTGATCGAACGTGTCATCGCCACGCGCGCCGCTTCAATCTGCCGCGCCGTAATCCACCCGCATCGCATCGCCTTCAACCCGTAGTCGCCGAACGAGAGAGTCGAACCGCGCCACGCCTTGCCCGTCATCCTTCCGCGCTGCTGCTTCCGGTACTTAACCTTCTTGGGCATCAACATGGGTTATTCCTTGCCTTCCTCGCCGCCCTGGTTTATTTCAAGTTTGTTTGTTTCAGATTTGTTTGCTTCAGGTTTGTCCTCGGGCTTGTCCTTTTCTTTCCAGCTCGGCTGCGGAGGAGCCATCGGCGGCAGAATCGGCGCCGACGTGCGAGCGGTCGCGTCATCCGGAGTCGCCTGGATTGCCGGGCCCCGTGGAGCGCTTGCTTGAGACGGAGGCACAAAGGCCGGCCGTGGACCACGATCGCCGCGATCGCCCCTGCGATCCCGGTCGCGTGGAGCCAAGCGGCGCGGTTCCGGATCGTTGCGCAATCCTTTGCGCTGGTCGCCGGGCAGAATCTCGCCCTTGTAAACCCAGCACTTGATGCCGATCACGCCATAGGTCGTGTGTGCTTCGGTGAATCCATAATCGACGTCGGCGCGCAGCGTGTGCAGCGGCAGACGGCCTTGCAGATACCATTCCGTGCGCGCGATTTCCGCTCCGTTCAGGCGTCCCGACACGCGAACCTTGATTCCCTTGCAGCCGAAGCGCAGCGCGGAGTCCACCGCCTTGCGCATGGCCCTTCGAAACGCCACGCGCTTTTCCAGCTGCAACGCAATCGATTCCGAAACCAGTTGCGCGTCCAGCTCCGGTTTGTGTACTTCCTGAATGTCGATGAACACCTCGCGCTTGGTCTTCTTCGCCAGGTCGCCCTTCAGCTTCTCGATCTCCGCGCCCTTGCGTCCGATGATGATCCCCGGGCGCGACGTGTGAATCGTGATCCGCAGCTTATTGCCCGGCCGGTCCACTTCAATCGAGCTGATCCCCGCCGCCTTCAGACGGTCGCGCAGCGCTTCTTTCAGTTCCAGATCCTCGCGCAGCAGCTTCGCGTAATCCTGCTTGGCGAACCATCGCGACCGCCACGTTTTGGTGACGCCCAGCCGGAATCCGTAAGGATGTACTTTCTGCCCCATGTTATTTCGCGCCCTCGGTTTTCACTTCGGTCTTTCCGTCGCCGACCTTCACAATAATGTGCGCCATCCTGCGCTGATAACGATACGCCCTGCCCATCGGCGCCGGACGGACCCTCTTCATGCGGGGCCCTTCGTTCACGTAGCACTCGACCACCATCAACTGATCGACGTCCACGTCGTTCGACCGGTTCTCCGCGTTGGCAATCGCCGACCGCAGCACTTTCTCAATCGATGGCGCGATGCGCTTGTTGGTCGTGCGCAAAATGTTGATCGCGTCGCCCGCCCTCTGGCCGCGGATCAGGTCGATGACCAGCCGGGCCTTTTGAGGCGACGTTCGAAGATATCTGGCTTCCGCTCTCGCTTGCATCGTAGACTCCCTTTAAGCCGCCGGCTTCGCGGTCTTCTCGGCCGCCGCCTTCGCCGCGTGTCCCTTAAACGTCCGGGTCGGCGAGAATTCGCCCAGCTTGTGCCCGACCATGTTCTCCGTCACGTACACCGGAATGAACTTCTTCCCGTTGTGCACCGCGAGCGTGTGGCCGATAAACTCCGGCAGGATCGTCGAACGCCTGGACCACGTCCGCAGTACTTTCTTCTCGTTCTTCTCGTTCATCGCCGCCACCTTCTTCATCAGGTGGTCGTCGACAAACGGACCTTTTGCTAACGAACGTCCCATCCGCTACCTCTTCTTCGCTTTTCTGGTCACAATCCACTTATTGGTGCGCTTGTTGTTGCGTGTCTTAAACCCGCGTGTCGGCTGGCCCCAGGGCGTCACCGGATGCCTTCCACCCGACGTCTTGCCCTCGCCGCCTCCATGCGGGTGATCCACCGGATTCATCGTCACGCCCCGGTTGTGAGGCATCCTGCCCAGCCATCGGCTCCGTCCCGCTTTCCCCAGGCTGACGTTTTCATGCTCCACATTGCCCACCTGCCCGATAGTCGCCGCGCACTCCACCTGCACCTTGCGAATTTCGCCCGAAGGCAGTTTTAACAATGCGTAGTCTCCTTCTTTGGAGACCAGTTGAGCTTGCGCCCCGGCCGAACGCGCCATCTGCCCGCCCTTGCCCGGCTTCAGCTCGATATTGTGCACCACCGTGCCGGCCGGAATGTTCTTGAGCGGCAGCGAATTGCCGATTAAAATGTCCGCTTCCGCTCCTGACGTGACCGTCCTTCCGACCGCCAGGCCCACTGGCGCCAGAATGTACCGCTTCTCCCCATCGACGTAGTGCAGCAGCGCGATCCTCGCGCTCCGGTTCGGATCGTATTCGATCGAGGCGACCTTCGCTGGAATCCCGTTCTTATCTCGCTTGAAATCGATTTCGCGGTAGGACTGCTTATGCCCTCCGCCGATAAATCTGGAAGAAACGCGTCCCGTCGACGATCGGCCGCCGGTCTTCTTCTTGCCCTTGACCAGGCTTTTTTCCGGCGTCTGCTTGGTGATGTCTTCACGCGAAATCACCGTTTGGAAACGGCGTGTCGACGTGGTCGGATTGTAGCTTTTAACGGCCATGGCTTAGATCTCCGCGTATTCCGGCATTTTTTCGCCGGCCTTCAGGCGCACATACGCCTTTTTCCAGTCCGAACGGTAGCCCGAAAAACGCCCCCGCCGCCGCAACTTGCCCGCCGTGGTCGACGTTCGCACGTCTTCCACCTTGATCTTGAACAGGGTCTGCACCGCGTTCTTGATCTGCGTCTTGTTCGCGCCCGCACTGACCTCGAAACACAAGGTCCTCTCGGCGTCTTTCTTGGCCACACCCTTCTCGGTCACGATCGGACGCTTGATGACACCGTAAATCGTAGACATTATGCCAGCGCCTCCGACAATTTCTTCGCCGCTTCCTGGCTCAACAGCACATGCTGATGCCCCAGCAGATCGTACACATTCACTTCCCGGCTCGACACCAGCTTCACGCCTTCCAGGTTGCGGCTCGACAACGCCAGATTCTTGTTGGCCGAATTATCGACCAGCAGAATCGTCCGTGACGCTTCCAAAGTGTCCAGGGTCTTGCGCATCCCTTTCGACTTGGGCTCGGCAATCGCGAATTCGCTCACCACTCGCAGCTCGCCGTCGCGCAGCTTCGCCGACAAGGCGCTCCGCAGCGCGCCCAGCTGCATCTTCCGTGGAAGCTTGTAGCTGTAATCGCGCGGTTGCGGCCCGTGGGTCGTGCCGCCGTGGCGCCATAAAGGCGACCGGATCGAACCCATGCGCGCTCTTCCGGTCCCTTTCTGCTTCCACAGCTTCTTTCCCGATCCGGCCACTTCATGCCGCGTCTTGGTCGACGCGGTGCCGCGCCGCACGCACGCCAGGTGATGACGAACCGCTTCGTAAATCAGGTTCTCATTCACCGGCGCGCCGAAAACATCGTCCGACAAATCCAGCGTGCCAACGACCTTATTGCTGAGATCGATAATATCTACGCTCGGCATGATTATTGCTTCGACCTCCGCAACATGACGTAGCCGCCATTCGGTCCCGGCACCGCACCCTTCACCAGGATCACGTTGTCTTCCGTATCGACCTGGACAATTTCCAGGTTCCGGACCGTCACCCGGTCCGTTCCCATCTGGCCCCCCATGCGGGTTCCGGGGAACACGCGCGACGGAAAGCTCGATGCGCCGATCGAACCCGGCGCCCGGTGAAACATCGACCCGTGCGTGGCATCGCCTCCGCGGAAGTGATGGCGCCTCACAACGCCCGCAAACCCGCGGCCCTTGCTGATGCCGATGACATCGACTTTCTGCGCCGGCTTGAACTCGTCCACCAGCACCCGGTCGCCGGTCTTCATATCGCCATGCAGCGAATCGAGTCTAAACTCGCGCTGAAACTTGACGCCCTCGGCGCCCGACTTCTTCAAATGCCCCGCCGCCGGCTTCGAAACACCCTTTTTCTTGGCGTATTCCATAAACCCGAGCTGCACGGCATCGTAGCCGTCGGTCGCAGGCGTCTTGCGCTGCACCACGACGCACGGTCCGGCCTTCAGAACGGTAACAGGCACAACCTGTCCATCCGCCCGGAACACCTGCGTCATCCCGATCTTTTTGCCTAGAATCCCTGGACTCATACAATCCTCAAGAAGGAGCCAGAAGCCAGGAGCCAGAAGCCAGAATCGGCCACCTGCTCACTGTCCCCGGCACCTTGCCTTCCCTCAGCCATGTTCAACCCTCGAAACCATCTCCAGCGCCCACATTCTGGCTCCTGGCTCCTGGCTCCTGGCTTCTTGTTGCTACTTCTTCCCAAATGCCTTTATCTCAACGTCCACACCAGCCGGCAAATCCAGCTTCATCAACGCATCCACCGTGTCCTGCGTCGGCTCCAGAATATCCAGCAGACGCTTGTGCGTCCGGATCTCGAATTGCTCCCGGCTCTTCTTGTCCACGTGCGGCGACCGCAATACCGTGTACAGGTTTCTTGCCGTCGGAAGCGGAATCGGTCCGGCCACCGTGGCACCGGTTCTCTTCGCCGTATCGACGATCTCCGTCGTCGACTGGTCCAATATCCGGTGATCGTACGCCTTCAGCCGAATTCGAATGCGTTCTCGTAAGCTACTCATGAATCACTTATCCTAAAATCTCGCTGACCGTCCCGGCCCCAACCGTCCTGCCACCCTCGCGAATCGCGAAGCGCAGACCTTTATCCATGGCCACCGGCGTGATCAGCTCGATCTCCAGCTGTACGTTATCGCCCGGCATCACCATCTCCATCCCCTCCGGCAACTGCGCGACCCCCGTCACGTCCGTCGTCCGGAAGTAGAATTGTGGTCTATAACCCTTAAAAAACGGAGTGTGCCGACCGCCTTCGTCCTTCGACAGCACGTACACTTCGCCCCTAAACTTCTTCCAGCCCTTGATCGACCCCGGCTTCGCCACCACCTGCCCTCGCTCGACGTCGTTCTTTTCGATACCGCGCAGCAGCAGTCCCACGTTGTCGCCCGCCCGCCCCTCGTCCAGCAGCTTCTTGAACATCTCGACGCCCGTCACCACCGTCTTGCGAGTCTCCGTGAACCCGACAATCTCCATGTCCTCGCCGACCTTGCAAATCCCCTGCTCAATACGCCCGGTAACGACCGTTCCTCGCCCCTGGATCGAAAAAATATCTTCGATCGGCATCAGGAACGGCTTGTCCATCACCCGCAGCGGCATCGGGATGTACTTATCGACGGCTTCCATCAGCTCGTCGATGGTCTTCTCCCACTTCTCTTCCCCGTTGAGGGCCCCGAGAGCGGACACTTTGATCACCGGCAGATCGTTGCCCGGGAAGTTGTAGCTGGTCAGCAGCTCGCGCACTTCGAGTTCGACCAACTCCAACAGCTCCGGATCGTCCACCATGTCGACCTTGTTCAGCGCGACCACGATGTACGGCACGCCCACCTGGCGAGCCAGCAGAATATGCTCCCGCGTCTGCGGCATGGGACCATCGGTCGCGGCCACGACCAGGATCGCTCCGTCCATCTGCGCCGCGCCCGTGATCATGTTCTTGATGTAATCGGCGTGACCCGGGCAATCCACGTGCGCATAGTGACGATTCGCTGTCTCGTATTCCACGTGCGCCGCCGCGATCGTGATTCCACGAGCCTTTTCCTCCGGCGCATTGTCGATCGAATCGAAACTGCGGAACTTGTTTTTCGGATTGTGCTTGGAAAGCGTCTTGGTGATCGCCGCCGTCAGCGTCGTCTTCCCGTGATCGATATGCCCGATCGTCCCCACGTTCACGTGCGGCTTACTACGATCAAATTTTTCCTTCGCCATATTTTTCGCTCCTCATTCCCCGCCTAAGCAGCGGGATTATTTCTCTTCATGATCTCGTCGGCTGTACTCTTGGGCACTTCCTCGTATTGACCGAAGTGCATCGTAAACGCGCCGCGTCCCTGCGTGCGGCTGCGGAGCTCCGTCGCATAACCGAACATCATCGACAGAGGAACCATCGCTTTGATAATCTGCGTCGAACCCATGATCTCGGTGCCTTCCAGGCGTCCGCGGCGCGAAATCAGGTCGCCGTTCACCGGGCCCATGTATTCGTCCGGCACCACCACCTCGACCTTCATCACTGGCTCCAGCAGCACCGGCCTCGCCTTGCGGGCCGCTTCCTTCACGCAGATCGAACTGCAGATCTTGAACGCCATTTCCGACGAATCGACATCGTGATAAGCGCCGTCGAACACCGTCACGCGCACATCCGACATCGGATAGCCCGCCAGAATGCCGTGCTCCAGCGCCTCCACCACGCCCTTTTCCACCGCCGGGATAAATTCCTTGGGAATGTTGCCGCCCGTCACTTCGTTCACGAACTCGAATTCGCCGCCCGGCAAAGGCTCCACGCGCAGTTTCACGCGAGCATATTGACCGCTTCCGCCGGTCTGCTTCTTGTGCGTGTAATCGTACTCGGCCTTATGACGGATCGTCTCGCGGTACGCTACCTGCGGCTTGCCGACATTCGCGCCCACGCCGAACTCGCGCTGCATGCGGTCGACAATAATTTCCAGATGCAACTCGCCCATGCCCGCCAGGATGGTCTGCCCGGTGTCCGGATCGGTCGAAACTTTCAGCGTCGGATCTTCCTGCACCAGCTTCGCGATGGCCATGCCCAGCTTCTGCTGATCGTCTTTGGTCTTGGGCTCAATCGCGAGCTGAATCACCGGCGCCGGGAAATCGATGGCTTCCAGAATCACCGGAGATTTCTCATCGCAGATTGTGTCGCCGGTAGAGACGTTTTTCAACCCCACCGCCGCCGCGATGTCCCCGGCGAAAATCTCCGTGATATCTTCGCGCTTATTCGCGTGCATCTTCACCAGGCGGCCGATGCGCTCCCTGCGGCCTTTGGCGACGTTATAAATCGATTCGCTCGCCGACAGTTTGCCCGAGTAGACGCGGATGAAGGCCAACTGGCCGACAAACGGGTCGGTCATGATCTTGAATACCAGCGCCGAAAACGGCTCCGTGTCGCTCGCATTGCGAATCACCGTGACATCTTTGTTATCGACGTCGTGCCCCTGAATCGGCGGCACATCGAGCGGCGAAGGCAGATAATCCACCACCGCGTCGAGAAGGTTTTGCACGCCCTTGTTCTTGAAAGCCGTCCCGCAGATCACCGGGAAAATCTTCTGCGCTATGGTCGCCTTGCGAACACCCGCGCGCAACTCGGCCTCGGTAATCTTCTCGCCCTCGACATATTTATGGAACAGGTCGTCGTCGGACTCGGAAACAGCTTCCACCAGCTTGTCGTGATACTCTTTCGCCTGGTCCGCGTACTCTTCGGGAATCGCGACGTCGTCGAATTCCGCGCCCAGCGTTTCGTCGCGCCAGATGCGGGCATTCATCTTCACCAGGTCGATCACGCCCAGGAACTTGTCCTCAGCCCCAATCGGAAGCTGAATCGCGATCGGACGGCACTTCAGGCGATCGATAATCGTGTCGAACGACCGGAAAAAATCCGCGCCCACCCGGTCCATCTTGTTGATGAAGCACATGCGCGGGACATGATATTTATCGCCCTGCCGCCACACCGTTTCGGTCTGCGGCTGCACGCCGGCCACGGCATCGAACACCGCCACCGCGCCATCCAGGACACGCAAACTGCGCTCCACTTCCGCCGTGAAATCGACGTGACCCGGCGTGTCGATAATGTTAATTGTGAAATCCTGCCACTGGCAGGTCGTCGCGGCCGACGTAATCGTGATCCCTCGCTCCTGCTCCTGCTCCATCCAGTCCATCACCGCCGTTCCCTCATGCACCTCGCCGATTTTGTACGTCCGGCCGGTGTAATAGAGGATGCGTTCGGTCGTGGTCGTCTTCCCGGCATCGATGTGCGCCATGATGCCGATGTTGCGCATTTTCTGGAGTGGAACAGTGCGAGCCATAACGTAAAAAAATTACCAGCGATAGTGCGCGAAAGCCTTGTTGGCCTCCGCCATGCGATGAACATCGTCCTTTTTCTTGATTGCTCCGCCGCGCAGATTAGCTGCGTCGGCCAGCTCATTGGCCAGCTTCTCGGGCATGCCCTTCTCGGGCCGCGTCCGTGCGTTGATCAGAATCCAGCGGATGGCCAGCGAGGTCCGCCGGTTGTTCGGCACTTCCACAGGCACCTGATAGTTCGCGCCACCCACGCGCCTGGTCTTCACTTCCAGCAGCGGCTTACAATTCTCGACAGCCTTCTTGAACAGCTTCAAGGGGTCGTCGCCCGACCGCTCCTTGATCTTGTCCATCGCGCCGTAAAAAATCTTCTGCGAGACAGCCTTTTTGCCGTCCCACATCATCGAATTCACGAATTTCTCGGCCAGCGTCGAGTTGTACACCGGATCCGGCGTAATCTCACGGGCTTCAGGTCTGCGTCTGCGTGGCATTTACTTAGTCGCTCCGCCCTTGGGTCGTTTCGCGCCGTACTTCGACCGGCTCTGCTGCCGTCCGCTGACGCCCGCCGTATCCAGCGTCCCGCGCACCACGTGATAGCGCACACCCGGAAGGTCCTTCACGCGGCCTCCGCGGATCAGCACAATCGAGTGCTCCTGCAAATTGTGTCCCACGCCGGGAATGTAAGTGGTGACCTCGATCCCGTTAGTGAGCCGCACGCGCGCCACTTTCCGCAGCGCCGAATTCGGCTTTTTCGGAGTCGTGGTATACACACGCGTACACACTCCGCGCCGCTGCGGACAAGCCTGCAGCGCCGGACTGGCAGTCTTATAACGCGTAGGGCGTCGCCCTTTGCGCACGAGCTGGTTGAACGTCGGCAAATTACACTCCAAAAAAGTTGTTGAATCTACCCGGAAGTAAGCAAACTACGCTCATTCCGAAACCTGCGAGGGTAGTAACTTCGGACTAGTCCATACCGGAACGGTGAAAACCGCCCAAGCAGCGGGACCGGCCCCCGGCCGGACTTCCCATCAGGAAAGTGGTAGCACAGGAGCAGAAGATCAAACTCGCGAAACCTTTACGAGGATACAAGATCGGAACTCAGGTTGTCAAATGGCTATGGTCGCTGGTAGTGGGTCCGTTTGAAGATTGGGGAATTTTAACTGCGCGGACGCGCCCACTTGTATCGCGCGGCTATACGAGCGCTGCGGGCGACCCTTTCCAAAATCTCTTCTTGCTGTCGATCCGCTGGATTTGTTAAGCGCATATCGGTGATTAGGATTTTACGGGTATCTTCTGGTTCCTGATCACATTCAATCCTACGGCACGTAACGTTCCAACGTGGAGAGTCGCTAATCCGTGACAACTTTCACTGTCCTCCATACATGCCTGTCGCGTAATGAAAAGCGAATCGAACACAGAGAGCCCGTCATTGTCGCCAGGATCTTCAGAGCCATCTGGACGTATCTTGGGTCGTCTCCGCATGAACGCTTCAGCCATGACCTTGGAGTCGTCATCTGGGTCGTACCAGTTCTTTCTTCGAATCTGGCGATAGACGACCGTTTCGCAAGGCGGGTCAGGCGGCGCTTGCGGATTCACGTTTGATGAGCCATGACAGTTTTTCGGCGAGTACTGAGGCTGTCACGTTCTGATCCCGAAGGAAACTTCCTGCAGGAGAAGATTGATATATGTAAACTGGCGCATCCTTTGAGGACGGGCAGATAAGTTTTATTTGTTTGTTATAACGGCTCCACGTTATGCGAATACCACCTTCGGAATCGACGACAGGAGCGCATGGGATATCCTCGTCTAAGAGGACGATGGCGTCAATGATCATCAGAAAGGCGGTTTTAAACGCAAACTGTGAAGGGCCGATTTGGCCGTAATCGTCTTCTCCGTTTTCGTCCAAGAGCGAGAGCATGCGCAGAAGCGCTGTCGGCATTCGCAACAGGACACTGGCCTCCTTGGGATTAGTAGCGGTCCAGGTATTCTCTGTGAATAACGGCAGGCATCCCGATGACGCGCTCATGCGCGAACCCCCTCGGTAGGCTTTTCAGCCAAAACCTGTTCGCGACGCTTCTCCAACTCTGCTACTTTTTCGGTCATCCAGGCAAGAAAGCCCTTAGCCGCGCTATGTCGAGGGTCACACCAACTTCAATTTCCCTAAAGACGCCCTCCTTCGATTCACGCTCAGTAATAATTTCTCGCTGTGGCGCACCAGTAGCTGACGTTTCGTAAGTGAGCACAGTAGGAATCGGGAAGCGCTCGCTGTAGAATGCTATAAACAGCTGAAGACGCGGACTCGTTCCTCCGTAGGCACCATCAGCGTGGATTACGCGGAACGACTGGCTCTTTTTATATTCGATTCGGAGTTTGTTAGAGACGGGTTCATTCATTCGGGGAACTCTCTGGCCTGCCCCGGATGAAGACGCGTATGATATTGGATCGTTAGCAGATCTTCAGGAGATCCACTTATTGGAGATATCGTAAACACAGGAAAGCGCAAGTTGCTGTTTTAGTTAGACAAAAAACGCTTGACAAGAAGAGAAGATTAGGCGAATCTTTTTGAAAACGCTGTGGGATGTTTTCCACAGCGGGCTAGAATCTCAAACCCTTTCCTCCTAACGCGTCCCCGATCTGGCTGTGCGACTGCTCGATCCGCTTGCGCATCTCTGCCTTCTTCTCCGCGATCCGTTCGGCGATGTACGCCTCGGTGAGCGCCACGATATCCGAAACGTCCCGAAGGCGATCCGTGACGCCAGCAGCCTTTGCCGGGGTGACTTTGAGAGTCTGGGACAATCATTGACAGACGGAACAATTTGCGATTCCGAGTATTCTACTCGTCAAAAACCGCAAATTGTTCCGTCTGTCACCGATTACCTGATTACCTTGATTACCTTCGCAAATAAAGCACTTGTTTTCAATTTGGTCGGGGCGGGGCGATTTGAACGCCCGACCCCCTGCGCCCAAGGCATTCTCGCAACGCCGATGCAGGCGGCAGTAACTGACAATAAACTCAATGGGTTGAGGAGAAATCATCTACAAGCAAAAAACCGACATGTAGTCAATTCTGTAGCTGGCCGTTTCATTTAGATTTCAACATCATGCAACATCGAGCCACTTTCGTCTTACAATGGTGAGATGCCGCTCCAGGTTGACGCCATATACGAAAATGGAGTCCTGCGTCCGCTCCAACCGTTGAACTTGATGGAGCATGAGCGCGTTCTTGTGAGTGTCGTCCAAACCGCAGCTTCAGGGCGATCCAGCTTGGCCCTCGAATACATCGAGAGAATTAAGCGAGAGCAGCAGGACGCCGAACCCGCTCCCGGTCATGAGGAACTTCGGAGGAGGCTCGCGAAGATTCCGGGATCCATGGCCGCTGAAATTGTCGCCGACCGCGGGGAACGTTGATCCTTGGCAGGGTACTTTTTCGATTCGAGTGCGCTGGTAAAGCTCTACCACGCTGAGGCCGGCACACCGATTGTTAGCCAGATCGTCAACACTACCGGCAACCTGATCCGGGTTTCTCGTCTAACTGTAGCTGAGTTGACTTCGGCGTTTGCGATCAAAGCTCGAACGCTGTCCATCAACCGGGAAGACGCCGATCTGTTCCTACGACAATTCCGAGAAGATGTCACATCCGGAATGCTGGAGGTTTTCTCCATCGGGGAGTCAGAATTTGCTCTCGCCGAGTTGTTGCTTGAGCGTTACGCGTTCGGCTCGCGTCTTCGCAGCCTGGACGCCCTTCAACTAGCGGCGGCTTCAGAATTGCGGAACCGGAAATTGGTCGATCATTTAGTGGCTGCTGATGCGGTACTCTGCGAGGTGGCTCGATTGGAGGGGTTCTCGGTAATCAACCCTGAACACGCTTGATCGCCACGCGGCAGGAACTCTCATGGAGGACGACCAGGATCTTAGAGCGAAGCTGGAAGCTGCAATTGCTCAAGGTCAACAGCTGCGCGACGAAGTCCGGCAACTGAAGACAATCCTCGCACAGCATTCCATCCCGTTACCTGAACCGAAGATCTGCGAGCCGGCCAGCACACGATGCCTTCCGGCGCCCTCCGAAGTTGCGCAGATTAGGACGATTGCCGACAACGCCCAGAAAATTGCCTTGTTCAGATCCTTATTCCGCGGTCGGGAAGATATCTATGCCGAGCGATGGCGCACGAAGGATGGCACGTGGGCTTATCGCCCGGCGGCTAAGAAGAATTGGCTAGCGGTTCTGGCCAGTCGCCCGGAGGAACATAAGAAGGTCGATCGCGAGACCCGCACACTGTACGCGTTGACCGATGAAGTGATCCGTCAACATTTGACGGGCAAAAAGACAATCGGGATTTATCCGCTGCTGTTGGACGAAGCCTGTTGGCTTCTGGCTGCGGACTTTGACAAGAAAACATGGCACGAAGATTCGCTGGCCTTCCTCGCGACGTGCCAAAGGGCTGGGATCGCCGCATATCTTGAGCGGTCACGATCCGGTAATGGAGGTCACGTGTGGATCTTTTTCGAGACGCCCGTCGCCGCAGTTCTCGCTCGTAAGATGGGTTGTGCTTTGCTCACGCGGACGATGGAGAGGCGCCATCATCTGGGCCTCGACTCCTATGACCGCTTCTTCCCAAACCAGGACACTCTCCCAAGGGGTGGCTTCGGAAATCTGATCGCTCTTCCGCTTCAGTGGATGCCTCGCCAGAACGGCAACAGCCTGTTTGTGGACGACGACCTCCGCCCCTATCCGGACCAATGGCAACTGCTGGTCTCCATCCGGCGAGTCGGCGCCGATCAAGTGGAATGGATCGTCAATGAAGCGAAACGCAAGGGTCAGGTGATGGGTGTCCGGCTCTCCATGACAGCTGACGATGCGGAAGATGCGCCCTGGACTCTGACTGCCTTCGAGAAGGAAGACCGATAAGCCTATCCCAGGGCCTTTTCCGGAATCCGTCGAGATCGTGCAAAGCAATCTGATCTTCGTGCCAAAGTCAGGCCTTCCGGAGCCATGCTCAACCGGATCATCCGCATAGCAGCGTTTCAGAACCCGGAGTTTTACAGAGCGCAGGCGATGCGCCTTCCGATATGGGACAAGCCGCGCGTCATCTCCTGCAGCGAGGAGTTCGCCCAACATCTTGCTCTCCCGAGGGGCTGTTTGGAGGAGGTGAGCGCCCTGCTAAAAGACCACGGCATCCGGATCTTGATCCGCGACGAGCGCAACTCAGGCAAGCCAATAACCGTGAATTTTCAGGGCAATCTTCGCGACGATCGGCGGCCTTCGCCTGGCACTCAGGCATAACGAAGGCGTCTTGTGCGCGCCGACAGCCTTCGGCAAGACGGTGGTCGCCGCCAAATTAATCGCAGAGCGGGGCGTCAATACGCTGGTCCTAGTTCATCGCCAGCAACTGCTGGAACAATGGCGCGCACGCCTCGCGATGTTTCTGGATCTTCCAGCGAACGCAATTGGCCAAGTTGTTGGTGGCAAGGACCAGCGGAAGGGACTCATAGATGTCGCGCTGCTTCAAAGCCTGCATCGTAAGGGTGAAGTGAAGGACTGCGTTGCAGAGTACGGACACGTGATCGTCGACGAGTGTCACCATCTGACCGCCTTCAGTTTCGAGCAAGTCATGAGGCAGGTCAAAGCGAAGTTCATTGTTGGTCTGACCGCGACGCCGAGTCGTAAGGACGGCCACCATCCGATCATTTTCATGCAGTGCGGACCGATTCGATTCAACCTCAGCGCCCGAGAGGCCGCCGAGCGCTCTCCCTTCAGGCATCTGGTATTGCCCAGGCCCACTGGTTTCAGAATGCCACCCGAGGTCACGGATCTCACAATTCACGACGCCTACGCAGCCCTGGTTACCGACGAAAAGCGAAACCGGCAGATCGTGGGAGATATTGTCGAGGCCATTCGCGAGGGCCGATCTCCGCTTGTGCTTACCAACCGGACAGACCACATTGAGCGCTTGGCCAGCGCCTTATCGGACGCTCAGCACGTCCTGATCTTGAAGGGTGGAATGGGAAAGAAGCAACGAAAAGTCATCGCTGAAGAACTTGCCTCGATTCCTGACGGTACCCCACGCGTCCTCCTAGCCACCGGCAGCTACATCGGCGAGGGCTTCGACGACTCGAGACTCGACACGCTGTTTCTCACAATGCCAATCTCGTGGCGCGGCACTCTCCAGCAATACGTTGGGCGGTTGCATCGGATCCACGACGGAAAGAAGGTCGTGAGAGTGTTCGATTACGTGGATGCACAGGTTCCGATGCTCGCGCGGATGTATGAGAAGCGGATGAAAGGATACCGGGCCATCGGATATGAAATCGAGCAATGGAGTGGACCCCTAAAATGAGACATTTTGAGTAACTACACTTTTGCAGGGAAAGGAACTGCGAGTGAGGCGAAAGAAGAAAATCAACAAGTACCCGACGGCATTTCGGAAGCTGGCGCTGGAACGGATGAAGAGTTGCCGGAACGTCAGCGAGCTGTCGGCGGAACTGGGACTCCACCGGACCCAGTTGTACAAGTGGCGGCGGACGATGGAAGCTGCCGATGACGGGTACGGTCCGCCGGCGAACTCCCAAGAACGGGAGTTGCGCAAGGAAATCCGCGAGCTGAAGCGCGTGCTCGGCGAGAAAGTGCTGGAAGCGGATTTTTTCAAAGGTGCCTTGCAAAAGGTCGAGGCTCGACGCCAGAGCAGCGGCGGCTCTGGCGGGACGGCGTGTACGACGAAATCCGGGAGCTGATGACCATGCAAGGCAACCTGGGCGTGGAACGAATGTGCCTGTTGGCGGAACTAAGCCGCGCGAGTTTCTATCGTTCGTTGAAAGAGCGGGCGCCGGAGGAAGAGGACGTTGAAGTCCGCTCCGCGGTTCACCAAGTTGTGCTCGAACACCGGCGCCGCTACGGTTCGCGGCGCGTGACGGCCGCGCTGCGCAGGCGCGGAATGATGGTGAACCGAAAGCGAATCGCGCGCATCATGCAGGAGGACAATCTGCTCGCGGTTCAGCCGCGGAGCTTTGTCGTGACGACGGATTCAAAGCACGCGTTGGAAGTCTACCTGAACGTGGCGAGCCGGATGAAGGTGAAAGGCGTCAATCAGCTGTGGGTCGCCGACATCACTTACATCCGGCTAAAGACCGAGTTCGTGTACCTGGCGGTGGTTCTGGACGCGCATTCGCGAAAGGTCGTGGGCTGGGAACTGGACCAGACTCTGGCGACGCGGTTGCCGCTCACCGCGCTGGTGCGTGCCATCGCGAAACGGAAACCGCGGCCGGGCCTGGTGCATCACTCCGATCGCGGCGTGCAGTACGCCTCGGGCGACTACGTGGCAGTGCTTCGAAGACACCAAATCATTCCGAGCATGAGTCGTCCGGCCAACCCTTACGACAATGCGAGTTGTGAGAGCTTCATCAAGACGCTCAAAAGGGAGGAGGTGTACGCGACCGAGTACCGCGACCTGGAACATCTGCGTGCGAACATGGAGGAATTTATCGACCGATATTACAATCGCTGCCGGCTACACTCAGCACTCGGCTATCAATCGCCGGAAGAGTTTGAGCAGGCCGCCGGAGCCGGTTCCGTGGGCGCGACGATGAGTTTTTTCAGGCATGCGGAGATCTATCGATCCGATAGAGGGCGTTGGAAAAACAGGAAGCCGACCGGAGCCGGCTTCCCGGACCATCGTCTCGATGAGTCTCCGGCTGGCTATTCCTCAGCGGGTTGGTCTCCACCAGAGCCCGCCTCCGCTTCGCCAGCCGACCGTAAGTTTAAGGAAGAGAAATCGATTTGAGAAGTACAATCCATTTAACGGCGAGTGTAGATACAGGAAAATGTCTCACGGGAGGGGTCCACCCCACTCTCTGTAGATAAAATTGAGGATGCAGACTTCCGCCAGATCCATCCAGCGGTTTCACCGCAAAAGGGGTATCTGGTGCTTTGCAGCGGTGCAAATCGGGGGGACCCAGGGGCGGGTGGAAACTAGAACGCCAACCTTGCATCGAATGCAAGGCAGTGTGCTGAGTTCAGCGTCGCCCTCGTGAACCGCCACTGCGGAACCCGCCACCGCTGAAAGAATGCGAGCCGCTGTTACCAAGGGATCGCGGCGGAGCTGAGTATCGTTGTGCCACAGCCGGATAGCGCTGCGCGTACGAACCCAAGGAACGCTGACTCGACGCGTAGCTTTGCGAGTACCCACGGGTACCGATTGTGTGACCGCGATTCGCAAACGCATTCGACGTGCGATTCGCATTCGCGCCGCCACGATGGCCGTCGGCGGCCGATGGCCGGTACGCCGTACTGGGCGACTGATAGGACCGGCTATATCCGGCTTGGCCTCCCACCCGGGGCGAGTGGGCTGGGTCATGGACCCAGGCTTGCGCTCCGGTTAATCCGGCGCGATACCCGCCGCCTAGATGGTAGCCGTACCGATTAAAGAACTCTACATTCACAACGACCGTTCGACCGAACCAATTCAAGCTCCAGCCCCAGCTGAACCAACTTTGTAATCCGAGGAAGAAGCGGCCGATCGGCATGGCGAAGCCGAATCTGGATCCATAGGCCGGATAAACTAGCGGCGGATAGGAGCCCTGGATCGGCGGACCCCAGATGTACGTCGGATCGTAAGTCAGTATGCGAATGACAGCTGGATCGGTGGGCTGGACGGCGATGGCAGTTTGACCTGCCTCGATTTTCACTGTCACTGTTTCCTGCGGAGTGTTTTGTAATTTTCCGTTAGCCTGAGCCCGCGCGCGCAGTCGCTGCACAGCGGTTATTACTTCAGCTTGTTGGCCAAGGATTGCGTTGCCAAGATCCGTTGTCCATCGTACATCCTGATTCAGCCGCGCGAGAACGTCAGGGAAGATAACCAAGGCCTGGACGCTAGGGTCCCAGTTCTGCCGCCTGGCAGCATCCACTACCGCCGCACCCGTTACATTGCGATTTTGCTGCAACCACTGATTTGCTTGCACAACCTCAAGAGGATAGGTAGCGGCGACAAGCACCTGGCTCAGCAGCGGATCTGGATATAGGGCGAGAGGCGCCACCAGATTGTCCAATTGCTGCGGAGTCAGCGTTAAACGCGTTTTGGACTGCTGCTCTGGTACATCGCGCGGATGAACTTCCGCCTCATTTGGCCTGGCGGACGCATGCGATCCAGGAGTAGCGATGGCTTTAACATGGTCGCCTACGCCGGATGGCTGGTCCTGGCTTGCCGAGAGCGAGCCTGCAGGGCGATCGCTCCGCACGACCTCGCTCTTGACTTGCTTGTCCATCATGCTCGGCACCAAAACCGAATGTGGTGGGAGCGGGTCATCACAACCACACGTCCTCGGACTAGGGATCGTCGGTGGTTGAACCACCGGGGACACATCGAGATTTCGTGCCAAGGGCATCGGCATGAGGTCGATGATTCGGCTGTTACCCAGGTTGGTGCCCGAATTGGCGGACGCGACGTGATCCGCATCGGCATCCCGGTTTTCCGTAGATCGTTCGATCTTTGGAGTGAGGTCGCGCGGCGGTTCACCCACTGCCTCACTCATCCTACTATTTACGGTAAGCTGCGGCTTTACCGACGATTCCAAATCGACTGCTCCAGTATTTACGACCTCTGGCGCGGCCGACGAATTTTCGAGCTGAGTCGATTGCTGACCCGCCGGGGTAGATATCCGAATCTTTTCTCGGAGCCTTTCGACAAATTCAAGATCGTCACGCGGAAACTCGACGCCGGTGCCATTGCGCAATAGTTCGGCGACTCTGGCACTAAGCCAGTCACTTCGCCGGCCCGGTCTCGGCATGCTTTCCGCCACCGTTTAGTTGGACTCGGGCGACAGACGAAATGTTGCACGAACGCCGAGGATTCGAATTGCAGCAAAAACCGCTCAGACGGAGTCTTTCTAATCGAACGGGCAGCACCGGAGCACACACCCGAAAGGGGCGACCGGACGCCGTTCAAACTCCTGCCGCGGTGCCCCTCCGAGGGGTCCCGGAGAAGGGCGAGCCGCCTCCCCGACGAGTAGGCCCGCCCCCTTCGGGCATCAGGTAGGAGAAAGGGCGACATGCAGCCGATCTCGAACTCACTGACGGCACTTCAACAGGGCGGGAACGCCGGTTACGGAAAATCTTCCGCTACGCCTGGATCTTCCCAGTCTCGTTCAGTCAGCCGCGCAACGTTTCGGATGATCCGGCTTCGGTCGCTACCGCCCCCAGACCGGGAGCGGTCGAGCGCGGGCGCGAATCACGCCGCCGCTCCTGCTTCCGGTCTCGGCGGCGACGCCAGTAGGCTCACTTCCCGCCTCGATGAGGCAAACCGGGAATGGTGCCAGTGGCGCTTTGGCGAAGACGCCTAGGCCACGTTAGCCACGTCATTCTTCCGAAACACACCGTGCATGGTGAGCACCAGCACCCACCTTTACCGCACGGACTGTCCTGATAAAGTTAATCCACGCTTCAGCGTCCGCTGAGGCGTTCCCTACCCCCAGAAAGGAAGGCCCTCAGTGATGATGCCGTGCTCCCCCTCAATCTCAATGAACAGTCCCATGAGTTACATCGGTGGGAAGAATCGGCTCGCGAAACGCCTGATCGCGATGTTACCGCAGCACGTGACTTACTGCGAGGTATTTCTCGGGGGTGGACAGGTCTTTTTCCGCAAGGAACCATCGAAAGTCGAGGTCATCAACGACATCGATAACGAGGTGGTGAATTTCTTCCGATGTGCGCAACAGCATCCCGAGGAAATGATTCGGTCCTTGAAGTTCGTCGTGGTTAGCCGCGAATGGTTCCGGATTCTCAACGACCAAAATCCTGCGAGCCTGACCGATATCCAACGGGCCGTGCGGTTCTTTTACCTCCAGAAGAACTGCTACGCCGGCCTCGTCCGTGACCGCCATTACGGCGCGAAAGTTGTCGGCGCGCCGGGCTTCAATCCGGCCCGGCTTCCCCAGATCCTTGACAACGTACATAAGCGCCTGGCACGGGTCCAGATCGAATCACTGCCCTTCGGTGAATTCATTCGCCGTTTCGACCGGCCGACGACCTTGTTCTTCTGCGATCCACCATATTGGCGGCGAAAATTGTACAACTTCAACTTTTCAGACGAGGACTACCGCGCCCTCGCGGAGCAACTTCAGTCGATCCAGGGCAAGTTCGTTTTGACTCTGGACGACGTACCGCAGCTTCGGGAACTCTTCGCATCGTCCAACCTCGCCGAGGTCGAGGTCTATTACTCCTCCCAGAAAGAGCCTGGCAAGCGCTACCGGGAACTCATCTTCACGAACTTCTAAGGAAATTGCCGGGTTGCATCTCGAACCATGAAAGACTTCCTGGAAAAACAATTCGCTCGCTTGTGGAATCTTCGCGCGAGCGACCGTTCCTCGGCTCCGGTGAGTCGCGCCATCCTCGATGTCGGTACCCGCGTCGTCGACGGCGAGCCGATGGGACAGCGAGTCGGGATCCCGCAGGACCGCAGGGCGGAGCACCTGGCCCTGCTTGGAAAAACTGGAACAGGTAAGTCGTACCTAGTGAGGCACCTTGCCTCTCAGGACGTGAAAGCCTCGAAAGGTTTCATTTTTTTCGACCTGCATGGCGACGTGACGCCCTTCCTTCTCAAAACAATCGCGATGCGCGAGCGCGTCCTGAGGAAAGACCTGAGCGATCGCCTAATCGTCATTGATCCCGCCGATCCGGAATATTCAGTCGGATTGAATCCCCTCGAGGTGGGTCGCGGCAATGACCGCTTCATGCAGATCGCGGAATTCTCACAGATCCTCAAAGAGCGCTGGCATCTGGATACCTTCGGTGCCAGAACCGACGAGGTTTTACGGAACGCGTTGTACGCGCTCTCCGAATGTGGTTTGACATTGGTCGAACTCGTCCCGTTCCTTACCGATGCCCAGTTCCGCTCCCGGTGCGTCTCCCGTGTGACGAATGACGAAGTGAGGGAATATTTCGAGCTGCGGTACGACCAACTGAGCGACGCGATGAGGCGCGTAGTCGCCGAACCCGTGCTGAACAAGGTGAGCCTGTTCCTTTCCGACGTAAAGTTTCGCCATTTGCTTGGACAACAGCGTTCAACCTTCTCGCTGGTAAGTTCGATGGACCGGAATTTCTGGATCATCGTCAACCTCGACAAGGGCCGTCTTGGGGAACACGGGGCAACCGTCGGCAGCATGCTCCTCACGAAGACCAAACACGCGTTCTTCATGAGGACGCAGCGCAGTATCTACGGCGTATGTGCCGATGAAGTGCAGAATCTGGTTTTCCAGGGCGGCAGCCTCGAAACGATTTTGTCGGAGACCAGGAAAAAAGGCGGGGCCGTTTGTACCGCGAACCAGTTTCTGGGCCAGCTGCCGCAGGACACCCAAGCCGCCATCTTGTCCGTCGCATCCTTCGGCTTCTTCCAATTATCCGGCGGCGATGCGCAACAGGTCGCCGCGATGCTCGACGGCGTGGAGCTGCAGTTGCTCGCCGAGCGAATGGCGCAAGGCCGCATCGTCGTCGACGAGCAGGTACTTGCTCCCGATGGCGCTCGCCTTGCGGTTGGGCGAAGCGGCGGCACTTCGCTGCATGACGCTCTCCGACCTCGAATGGCCCGGGCCTGGCCTTAAGATTCCGTCGCTCGAGGCTCCATCCCGGCGGCGGAACCACGATCGTTCCTTTGGATTATACGCGCGTTTCGGGCCGGCGGTTGGGAACGAGCCGCACCCCCCGGAACTCCCGCCGGGACGCCCCTCCACGGCTTCGGCGGGCGAGGATACTGGCAATTTCAACCATGTTCCAGCGCTGTCGGCAGGGCTAAGCACCTCATTTGTCAAGGCTATCGGCCGAGGATTTGCCGCGCTACGGCGCGGAAAAGCGGGCTTTTCGCCTCGGCGAAGCGGTCGAGGATGGAGAAATGCTGGTCCTGGGGGAGGCTCACGATCTCGAGCGGCACGCCCGCCCCATGCCAGGCCTCGGCGTAGACCTCCTGCTGGCGGCGGAACTCGTCGGTCTCCCTCCCGCCCACGGCAAGGATGAGCGGTGCACCCGTCTCGGGCACGAGCTCGAGCGGGCTGTTGCGCCGAGCCGTTGCCGGGTCGAGCCGCAGGTCGGCGTTGAGATAGCAGAGCCGGATGGGTTCGAGGTCGTCAGTTCGTCACGGCGGTCCCGCCTTTCACCAGATCGCGCGGCAATCCGCGCGCGCGGCCGAATCGGCCGACAGCATCATCGCGG
>CAVVNE010000049.1:0-14197 GCA_963749245.1 Bryobacterales bacterium | reverse complement strand
AAGGCAAGCACGTGCTCAAGATGGGCTTCGACGAACAGCGCCGCTGGATCAACGTATTCTACGCGGGCAACAACGGCCGCAGCGGGTTCATCGATTTTAACGGCCGCTTCACGGCCCAAACGGCGACGAGCACCTCTGGAAGCCTCGGCGAAGCGGACCTCCTGCTGGGCCTGCCGGACCAGTTGGGCAAAGGCCTTTCGAGCGGCACATGGGGCCAGCGTTCCTGGGTGACCGGTATCTTCTTCCAGGACGACTATCGAATTGCCAAGAACCTGACGTTGAATCTTGGATTGCGGTATCAATACAACACGCCCTGGGTGGAAGTCGAGAACCGGCAGTCGAACTTCGGACTGTTCACCGGGACGCTCTACCTGGCGGGTCAATCGGGCTGCGCCTACTCGGACTGCCGCGCCCTCTACAATTCGTACAAGAAGGACTTCCAGCCCCGCGTCGGATTTGCCTATACGCCCCAGTTGCTGGGCAAGAGTTTCGTGGTGCGCGGCGGCTACGCCATTTCTTCTTACCTGGAAGGGACCGGCACCAACTTACGACTGCCTTTGAATCCGCCGTTTGAGTCGGAATTCCAGACCTACTACAACACGCCGGCATACACGCTGCCCGGCACCACCCTCGATCAAGGCTTATCCGGCTTGAACCCCAAGAATCCATACGTGGGCGCGACGATCCGCTTGTGGGATCCGGGCGTCCGCCCGGCGGAATCGTACCAGTGGAACTTGTCGACCGAGTATGCACTGGGCGGCAGCAACGTGCTGACGGTGGGCTATGTGGGCCAGCACAGCACGCACCTGATGGTGGCGATGCCGTATCTGCAGAATCTGATCGTGAACGGCGCAGTTGTGCCAGGACCGTACTTGGGAGGCAACCCGACGCTGCGCAACGAAATTTCGCAGATTTCCGGCACCTGCTCCTGCGCCAATCAGGAATACAACGGATTGCAGGCCACGCTCCGCAAGCGATTCAGCGCGGGCCTGGAATACCAGGTGGCCTTCACGTACTCGAAGGGCATGTCGGATTCGATCGGTTATTACGGCCAAGGCGGCCAGGCAGGAAGCCAGTCGGCATACATGCAGAATTTGTATAACCGTGTGGCCGAGTGGAGCCCGACCTACTTCGACAACAAGTTCAACTTTGTTCCGTCGGCGGTGTACGAACTGCCCTTCGGTAAGGGGCGCAAGTATGCGTCGAACATGAACAAGGTCTCCGAAGGAATTATCGGCGGCTGGAAGCTGAGCGGCGTGTTGACCACGCACACCGGCTTCCCGTTGACCATCAAAGTGAGCGGCGATCCTTCGGGAACCGGCGCTCGCAGCTTCCGCGCCAACGTGGTTGGGGCGCCGAACAACCAGCACTTGATCGGTCCGGGTGTATCCTACTTGGATTTGAGCGCTTACGCCGTTCCGGCGCCGTTCACGTTCGGGAATTCGGGCCCCGGCGTTGTTCGCGGCCCAGGCGAAGCCCGGCTCGACCTGACTCTCGGGAAGCGTTTCAACGTGACCGAGCATAAGTACTTTGAACTGCGCGCGGAAGCGTACGGCCTGACCAACACGCCGATCTTCTCGAGCCCGGCGTCGCAGACCATAACCTCGGCGCTATTTGGACAAATCCGCAGCTCGCAGGGTGAGCGGAACATCCAGATGGTGCTGAAGTTCTATTTCTAAGCCTCGGCTCCCGATGTGGTGAGGGAAGGCATCCAGCGCACCGGATGCCAACCCGCGCCACAGGTCCAAGCACGGTGTTAGAGTATGAGTTTCGCGGCGCGGTATAACGCCCGAAGGGTGTAGCAAGCGGGAATCATGCGCATCGCGTGGTCTGGGAGTCCGGCGGTCTGGTGCCTGATGGGCGCCACGCTGCTCGACGCTGCCCAGTCGACGCGCGCTCTGTCCGAATATCAGAAGCAGGATTGGGGCGTGGAGGACGGTCTTCCCCAGGGCAACGTGCGGACCATCGTGCAGGATCCCAGCGGCGTCCTGCTGGTCGGTACCGGCGGCGGCATGGCGACCTTCGACGCACTGAGGTTCACGCCGGTAAAAGTGGACGAGCACGACGTCGTCGCCAACGAACCGGTGAACGCGGTGCTCTATTCGCGGACAGGCGATCTGTGGATCGGCACCGACGACCGGGGCGTGATCCACCGGAAGGGCTCGCAGTCGATCAATGTCAGCGAAGGCGCGGGACTTACGCAAGAACGTGTGCGATCGATGCTGGAGGATCGCGACGGCGTCATCTGGGTGGGAACGCAGAACGGCGTGGAGCGGATTGTAGGGGATCGCGTCGAGTGCCTGAGCGCGCTGGGCCTGGTTCCCGGCGATGTCACGTCGCCCTTCGCGCCGGACGGCTCGGGAGGGATGTTCATCGTCACGGTGAAGGGGCTGTTCCACTGGGCGCGGGGCGAGGCGCGATTCGTTTCTCTGCGTCACACGGAGCTGGGATCGGTGACCGCCGCCTATGCCGACGCGCGCGGCCGGGTGTGGATCGGGATGCAGCGCGGCGCGCTGGAACTGGTGAAGGGCGCGGCGGGATGGAGCGACGCGCCGGTGTCCGGCGCGCACGGACCGGTCGCGGCGATTCTGGTCGACCGCGAAAATAATCTTTGGCTGGGCACCAGAGGACACGGAATCTGCCGCCTTTCGGCTGCCGGGGTGCTGACGCACTGGACCACGGCCGACGGCCTGGCCGACGATTTTATTCGCCGCCTGTTCGAGGATAACGAGGGCAATCTCTGGATCGGCATGTTGGGCGGCGGCTTGAGCCGCTGGCGCCGCGCGGCTCTCATTCCCTACGGGCAGCCGGAAGGCCTGCCGCAGGGCTTCGCTTCCACCGTGCTGGGCGATTCCCGGGGCGATTTATGGCTGGGCACGTGGGGACAAGGCCTGTTCCGCCTGCACCAGGGCCAGCTTGATCGCGTGGCGCTAAAGGGAACGCTTCGCCAGTCGCCCATTCGCGCGCTCGCCGAAGACCGCCGCGGAGGCGTGTGGATCGGCACCTGGTACGACGGGCTTTATCACTATGGCGGATCGAGGATTGAGAGATATCTGACCGGAAGCGAGTCGTTCTCCAACGCAATCAGCGCGCTGGTGGTCGATCGCAACGGAAGTCTATGGGTGGGCACCTATACCGGGCTGCTGAAATACGACGACGGGTTTCCTCGCCCCGAGAAAGGCCAGTTGCTTCTGCCCGAAAAAATGATTACCTGCGTCAAGGAAACGCCGTCGGGCGAGATCCTGGTGGGGACGCAGCAGGGCCTTTATGTAATTCAAGGAGCCTTCGTGACCGCGTTGACCATGCGGGACGGCTTGCCCAGCGACGCGATCATTTCCATTTCCATCGACGGCGCGGACGGCATCTGGATCGGCACGAAAGCGGGCGGGCTGGACCGGATTGTCAATCACAAGGTGATTCGGACGCCGGCAAACGAGGGTCTCCCGGCATTCCAGATCTATTCGGTGCTCGACGATCAAAACGGGATGTTGTGGATGGGATCGACGCGCGGCGTGCTGAAGGTTTCCCGCAGCCAGTTGCATGAATGGAGCGAGGGACGCGTGAAAAGGCTGGACGTCGCGGTGCTGGGCAAAAGCGACGGGATGCGCAGCAGCGAATGCGGCGGCCTTTCGCAGCCTCCCGCCGCGCGCATCAAGGATGGGAGCCTGTGGTTCGCCACGGCAAAGGGTTTCGCGCATACGAATCCATCGCAGATCGCAGCTCCGCCTCCTCCTCCGTCGCCGCGCGTGTCCGGGTTGGCGATCGACCGCAATCCTGTCGCGTCCTTGGACCATGTCGTGATTCCGCCCGGCAGGAGCGACGTCGATTTTCAATTCGATGCTGTTCGCCTCTCCAACCCGGAGCAGCTTCAATTCCGCTGCAAGCTGGAAAATTACGATGCCGACTGGATCGTGACCCGTGCGCGCCATATGCTCTACCGCAGGCTTCCTCCGGGCAAGTACCGTTTCATCGTGAGCGTGCGGGATCATGAAGGGCCCTGGAGCGACACGCGGGCTTCCATTGAGGTTGAGCAGTCGCCGCATTTTTACCAGCGTTGGTGGTTCTACGCCTTGCTGGTCTGCCTGGTGGCCGGCTTGATCGCGATGGTTTTTCAGCAGCGGCTGGCACAGGCCAAGGCGCGGGTGGCGTGGATTCTGGAGGAGAGAAACCGCATCGCTCGCGAATGGCACGACACGCTGATGGCGGATTTCGCGGCCATCTCCTGGCAGTTGGAGGCGACGAAAAACCGCCTGGAGAGCGCGCCCAGGGAGGCCAAGTCGTCGCTGGAGTTGACCCGCACCATGGTCAAGCATTGCCAGACCGAGGCGCGGCGCATCATCTGGGACCTGCGCGGCGGAGAAGAGCCGGTCGGGCTGCTGAGCGAGGAGCTGAACAAAACGCTTTCTTTGATGGGTCCGCGCGCGGAGCTCGAAACAAGGCTGTTGATCGAAGGCGAGGAGCGGCGTCTGCCTCCGGTCTGCGTGCATCACCTGGTCTGCATCGGCCAGGAGGCGGTGACCAACGCGCTGCGGCACGCTTCGCCCCAGACCGTGAAGATACAAGTGGTGTACGGCGCGGATAGGATTTCGATGAGCGTGCGCGACAACGGCAGCGGGTTCCGTCCGCCCGACGCGCCGCAGGCGACGCCCGGGCATTTCGGACTTGCCGTGATGCATGAGCGCGCGAAAAAGCTCGGCGGCGATTTGCGGATTTACTCGGCGCCAGGCGCCGGCACCGAAGTCTGGGTGGACGTCCCGGCGTGATTCCGCATCCGGTAAAAGTGCTGCTGGTGGAGGACCACTTCCTGGCCCGCGTCGCGCTTCGCTCCGTTCTGAACGGGAGGTTCGACGTCTGCATCGCCGCCGAAGCCGAGAGCGGCGAGCAGGCACTGGAAATCTACGATGAGGTGCTGCCGGACGTCACACTGATGGACCTCCGGCTGCCGGGCATGAACGGATTCGACACCATCGCCGCGATTCGCAAACGCCACCGCGACGCGCGGATCGTCGTGCTGAGCAACTACGAAGGCAGCGAAGACGTCTTTCGCGCGCTGCGCATGGGCGCGATGGCCTATCTGACCAAGGACGCCAGCGGCGACCAGGTACTCGACGCCATTCTGACGGTCCACGGCGGCGTCCGGTATCTTCCGCGCACCGTGCGGGACCGCCTGGCTGAGAGGATTCCCGCCGCCGACCTGACGCCGCGCGAACACCAGGTGCTGACGCTGATCACCAAGGGCAGGAGCAACCGCGATATCGCGACCGACTTGAACATCGCCGAGAAAACAGTGCGGATCCACGTCAGCAGCGTGCTCGACAAGTTAAACGCCCGCGACCGGACGCAGGCGGCAATTTACGCGATTCAACAGGGGATTGTGCATCTGCCGTAGCGCCGTCGCGCGGCTCACTTGAAATTCGTATACGGCCCCGCGTGCACGGTATCCGAGATACTCAGTCCCTCACTGTCCCAGACAATGACCCCATTCCGTACCGTCAACAGGCAGCGAAAGCGCCGATTTGCATCCAGTCTAGTGAGCGCCGCGTCGAGAAAGCCGAACTTCCCTTGCTGAATTTCCAGCACGGCGATATCCGCCACCGAGCCTTCGCTCAAAGTGCCGAGCTGCGGCCTGGAGATGGCGCGCGCCGCGTTGGACGTGACCCGTTCGATGATTTGCTCTGCCGTCATTCCCAGATTCAGATAAATGGACATCGCCCAGCTCATATTGGCTCGGGGCAGAAGAACGTTCTTCGAGTCGATGCCGCTCGAAATCGTGTCCGGCGGATTTTTACGCGCTTCGCCGAATAGCAGGCCGCCGGTCTGCGGTTTGATGCCGCTGACGATCTCCGGATTTTGCCGGCACGCGGCATCGGAGCCGGATATCGACGCCAACACCCTGGTCTTCGCGTGAGCAATCTCTTTCTTGAACTGCGAGAACGTTGCACACGTTACGGTTCCCACGTCGACCGCCGTGGTGACGCCATAAGGCAGCGCGTTGTAGTCGGGCTTCAAATCAGAGCCAAGGCGCGTGCTGATGTCGATCAGCCCCGGCGTCACCATATAGCCGCTCACATCCACGACCACGCGCCCATGGGCAACCGGCAGATCCGGTGCGACACGCACGATCTTGTTGCCAATTACCGCGACATCCATCCGGCCGTCGCGATGATTAGCGGGATCGATCACGCGCGCGTTCTTCAGCAAAAGATCGTAAATCGGTTGCGCGGAGACGGCGGAGCAGGTCAGCAGCAAAGCGGCAAGGGCGCGTTTCACTTTGTCGCTCCCCAGGCCGGAAACGCCCTTCCATCGCGATCGTACACGACCTTTCCGTTGCGAATCGTCAACACGCATTGCAGCCGATGCGAACCCAACTTCTTCGCCGGCCACGCGTCCTTGAACGCGAACACGCCGCTCTGGTCCTCCAGCACCGCGATGTCGGCACTTTTTCCCGCGCCCAGCGTACCGATTTCCGGATAGCGTCCGATTTCCTTGGCCGGATTCACAGTGGACCGCACTACAACGTCTTCGAGAATCATGCCCAGCAGCATCATTTTCGACATGACGTTCGGCATGTCGGATTGCTGCATCAGAATGCTGGATGAGTGCAGGTCCGTGCTGATCGTGTCGGGCAAAAACCCCTGCTGGACGGCCTTCGCCGCCACGGGCCAGAGAAAACTTCCGCCTCCGTGGCCCACGTCGAACAGCACGCCGCGCTTGCGGGCCTCGATCATCCACGGCTGTACCTTGCCGGTGAAGCGGTCGATCAGTTCCATCTGCCGGTCGTTGTACATATGCGTGTGGATGTCGCCGGGCCGCAGATGCTTCAGCAGTTCATCCGCCGTCGTCCGCTGCGAATTGGTGAAAATTTTGTCGTCCACCATCACCGGAACGTTCGCGCGACGGCCTGCCTCTACCGCGCGGTCGATCGCCGCCCAACCGGGCTTCGCGAAATGAGCCGTCTTGATGCCGACAATCACATCCCGATTTTTCAGAATCGTCGCGGACGTTGCCGCCGGGTCCATGTCATCCACGTTGCTCTCGTACGGTTCGCCCACCATCCCCGCGCCGACGATGTTCAGCAGGGCCAGAACGCGTGTCGCCGAATGCGCGATCACCGTGCGCCGGAATTCGTCGAACGTCCGCCATCCGCTACCGCCCGCATCGACAATCGTGGTGGTTCCGGCGGGCAGCGCCGCATCGTCCGCTCCAATCGAGCCCTCATAGCCGAACACATGCATATGCAGATCGACCAGCCCCGGAACGACGATCATCCCCGAAACATTCACCAGCTTGCGCGCCTGCGCATCGGCGATATGCGCGGCCACCGCAGTAATGCGATTGCCCGTCACCCCGACGTCCATCACCTGGTCGACGTTGTTCGCCGGATCGATCACCCGGCCTCCGCGCAGAACGATGTCATACTCTTGCGCCAACGCCGGAAAGCATAGAACGGCGATCAACCCCACGCGTGCTCGCATGAGATGCATAATAAACCAAATGGCCCATGCATCGAAGGCCGGTGTCAGCCGGCGTAAACTTTTTCAGACCACCGGAGCTGTCGCGGCAGGCCTTGCCGCCGGCTCGCCGCCCGTCCGCGCCGCCGCTCCCAGTCCAGACGTCTACACGCGGATTGGCGTGCGCCCGTTCATCAACTGCACCGCGACGCTGACCATCAACGGCGGTTCGCTGCCCTTCCCCGAAGTCATCGCGGCGATGGAGCAATCCGCGCACTACCATGTCGACCTCGACGAACTGATGGAGCACGTCAGCGCCCGCCTCGCCGAGTTGCTGCATGTCGATTGGGTGATCGTCACCGGAGGCACCTCGGCTGCGCTCACCCACGCGACCGCCGCATGCCTCGCCGGAACCGATCCCGAAAAAATCCAGCGTCTGCCGAACCTCGAAGGGCTGAAGGACGAGGTCATCATGCCTCGCGAATCGCGCAACGTCTACGATCACGCCGTCCGCACGCTGGGCGTCAAAATTATCGAAGTCAACAACGTGGAAGAACTGCGCAAAGCCATCGGTCCGCACACCGCGATGATCGAGATCCTCGGCAATTATTTCGGAAAAGCATCGCTCGACCTGAAGGACGTCGCGCCCATCGCCCGGGAACGCGGCATTCCGATCCTGATCGACGCGGCGGCGGACTACCTCATCGTTCCGAATCCCTATATCGCCCTGGGCGCCGACCTGGTCGCCTACAGCGGCGGAAAAATCATCCGCGGACCGCAGGGCGGAGGACTTCTTGTCGGCCGCAAGGACCTGGTGCGCGCCGCCTGGGCCAACAGCGCGCCGCATCACGCCTTTGGACGAGCGCTGAAGGTCACCAAGGAAGAAATTGTGGGTACGCTGGCTGCGGTCGAAGTCTGGCGAAACGGGCGCAGCATTGAAGACGACTTCAAGGAATGGACGCGCTGGTACGCGCACATCGCCGACCGCATCACGAAAGTTTCGGGAGTCACCGCGAAGGTAGTTCCGCCAGTGCGCGGGGGCCCTTTCCCCACGTTGAATGTCTCGTGGGATAAACAAAAAGTCGCGCTCACCGCCGGACAGGTCGGCCGCCAGATGCTGGACGGCGAACCTCGGATCATGACCCACGCGTCGGGCGAAGGAAATTCGTTCCTGATCCGTCCCGTCGCGATGAAGCCCGGCGAATACCAAATCGTCGCCGACCGTCTGTTCCAGGTGTTCGCCTCGGCGCCCTCAGCGAAGCCGGCGAAACCGCTCGCGCCGCCTTCTACCGATATCGCCGGGGTCTGGGACGTCGACATCGAATATCAAGTCGGCGGGGCGCATCACAAGTTGTTTCTGGCGGTCACCGGCAACCTGATCGCGGGTACGCATCAAGGCTGGGCGTACGAAGGCGATTTGAAGGGCCAGATCGACGGCGAAACTGTGAAGTTTCGCAGCAGCCTTCCCGCCGATGGTAACACGTTGAGCTATTCGTTCACCGGTACCGTCTCCGGTTCCCAGATGACCGGCGACGTGCAGTTCGGCGAATACGGAAAAGGCCGATGGCGCGCGGCACGGCACGTTACAGCCTGAAGACTATTGCTTCTTGTTCTGACCTCTGCCCCCACGTGCCGGAGTGATGGCGTCCCATTTTGCGTCGCCAGACTGGCGGTATCCGGGCGGCAGCGTGGTCCAGTCGGGGCGCGTGATGCCGTTCAGATCGTAGACTACCTTTCCATCCTTCAGCGTCAGCTCTGCGACGATCTTCTGGTTGCCCTTGAGCCGCGCGCCGTACATGTCCGTGTAGCCGAAATCGCCTCGCGCCACACGCAGCACGGCGACGTCGGCGATCGCCCCGACGGAAAGATTGCCCAAATCCTCGCGTTTAATTTCGCGCGCCGGATGCCACGTCGATTCTGCCACCACATCCTTCATGCTTTGCCCCATCACCAGGAACTTGCTCATCAGGTTGTCCATATCTTTCATGCCGCTGTTCATGCTCCCGGTGTGAATGTCGGTGGAAATGGAATCGGGAATGAATCCTTCCTTCAGGGCCGGCACGGCGATGCGCCACGCGAAACTGCCTCCGCCATGGCCGACGTCAAAAATCACTCCCCTCTTGCGTGCTTCGAACATCGCCGGGTTAACGTGACCGTCGACCTGTTCGTCCCTCAACCCCGAATAACAGTGCGTGTAGATGTCGCCCGGACGCAGCTTCTTCGTCACCAGCTCCGCCATTGGCCTTTCTTTGCGATTCGCGCCGAAATCCACCATCACCGGAATGTTGGCGATCGTGCCCGCTTCGACGGCCTGCTCCACAGGCGTCCACTCGGGGCCCGAAAAGTGCGCGGTCTTGACGCCAATGATCAATCCCTTGTACTTCATCGCCATCTCCGCGGTCGGCTTGGCCTGCATGTCTTCCAGGTTGTCTTCGTACTTTGCGCCCCGCATGCCGTGGCCGACGATATTGATGAAGGCCAGAACTCTCGTCTTTGCGCGATCGATCACGCGCTGCTTAAAATCCTCAAAATTCCGCCAGCCGGCGCACCCGGCGTCGGCCACCGTGGTCACCCCCACGCGGAACGTATATCCGTCCGGATACAGGCTGTTGTCGCCTGCGTAGGAGCGCGGCTCTCCGGTGCCCGCATAAACGTGCACGTGGATATCGATCAGCCCGGGCGTCACATAAAGTCCGCGGACGTCGACGACCTTGAACGCCTGCGCCGGATCGATGCGCTGCGCCACCGCGGCGATTTTCCCGTCGCGAACGGCGACGTCGCGCACGGCGTCGATATTATTCTTCGCGTCGATCACGTGGCCGCCTTGCAGCAGCAGGTCGTATTGTTGGGTTTGCGCGAACACGCAGCTCGCGCTGAGAAGAATCAAAGTTGGCCACAAGAGCCGCATTAGTGTTTCCATGTTTCTTTCTGATAAGGGAATGATTTCCAGTCCTGGCTGGCGCGGCCGTTCAGATCCCACACCACCTTGCCCGCGCGCATCGTCAATTCGCACACCAGCATCTGGTTGCCGGATTTTCTCGCGCCCGCCGAATCCACGAAACCGAAGTTGCCTCGATCCAGGCGGAGCACCGCGACATCGGCATCGGCGCCCACGTCCAGATTGCCCAACTGCGGCCGCCGGATCTCTTTCGCCGGATTCGAGGTCGACATGCGAACGACATCCTGAAGAGACGACCCCAGGCTCATCAGCTTTGACATGATGTTGGTCATGTCCTTCATGCCCGCGTTCATGCTGTTGATGTGCAGATCGGTCGAAATCGAATCGGGATAAAAATGCTCGGCATAGGCCGGCACCGCCACATACCAATAAAAGCTGCCCGCGCCGTGTCCGATGTCGAAGATGATTCCGCGCTTGCGGCCGGCCTCCATGGCCGGATTCAGTCTTGCCGCTGCTCGAGCAGCTCCTCCCGATGGCCCGAAAAGCAATGCGTAAAAATGTCGCCCGGCCGCAGCTTGTCCAGGAACAATGCGTTGATGTTGCGAGTGGCGTTGATGCGTCCGAAGTCCACCATCACCGGCAAGCCGGTCAGATCCCCGGCCTTCACCGCTCCATCCACCGATTCCCAGCCCGGTCCGGCATAGTGCGCGGTCTTGAATCCCACGATGATGTCCGGATTCTCTTTCGCCGTCCTGGCCGCGGCCTGCGCGTCCATCTCGGCCGGATCGTCTTCCTTGCCCGTGCCCATGCCCGCGCCGACGATGTTCAGAAACGCCAGGATGCGGGTCTTCGAATGCTTGATGATCCGGTCGCGGAAGTCGGGAAAGGTTTTTGCGCCGGAGGAGCCGGCGTCCACCATCGTCGTCACGCCGCTGCGGAACGAATGGGCGTCGGCCTGCGCCCCTTCGCCACCCGCCTCTTTCCATAAATAAACGTGAGCGTGAATGTCGATCAGCCCGGGCGTTACGTACAGCCCGGCCACGTCAACCGTCTTCTTCGCGTCGCTGGAGTTCATGCCCGCCGCGACTCTGGCGATCTTTCCGCCGGAGATGGCGACGTCCATCACGCGGTCGATTCCATTCTTCGGGTCGATGACGTGGCCGCCCTTCAGCAGCACGTCATATTGCTGTGCGTTCAAAGTCCAGGTCAGTGCCAGCGCCGCCGCCGACAATCGCAGGATCACTCGCCGGGGAGTCAGGTTTTTTCTCCGCAACATTGTAGTATTAGCATATATCCGATCGGCGCGAAGGAGGTTGTTATGGACGGTACACGACGCGGTTTCCTGGGATGGGTGAATTCGGGCGTAGCAGCCCTCGGTCTCGCCGGAGGAAAGCTCGAAGCCAAGGATCACGCGCTCATGGGCGAGGACTACTATGAGAAGCTCGGCGTCACCAAGATCATCAACGCGGCAGGCACCTATACGGCGCTCACCGCGTCGATCATGCCTCCTTCCGTGCAGGCGGCCGTGGCGAAGGCGGCGAAACATCCGGTCCGGCTGCACGATTTGCAGCAAGCCGCCGGCGAATATCTTGCCCGCCAACTGAAGTGCGAAGCCGCGATGGTGACGGCGGGCGCCGCTTCCGCGCTGACTCTGGCGACAGCCGCGGCCATCACGCTCGGCAACCGGAGTGCGATGCACAACATTCCCACCGATGTGAGCGGATTAAAGAACGAAGTCATCGCGCAGAAAACCCATCGCTACGAATACGATCACGCCATCCGCAACTGCGGCGCGAAGTTCGTCGAAGTGGTCACGCTCGCCGATTACGAAGCCGCTTTCACGGACCGCACCGTCATGACAAACTTTTTCAACGCCGCCGAACAGGGCGAGATCGGCCGCGAGGATTGGGTCCGCGTCGCGCACAACCACGGCGTGCCGTGCCTGAACGACGCCGCCGCCGATGTTCCGCCGATCTCCAATCTGTGGAATTACACGCAAATGGGTTTCGATATGGTCGCATTTTCGGGCGGCAAGGGTATGCGCGGCCCGCAGAACGCCGGCTTGCTGCTGGGCAAGAAGGCGCTCATCGAAGCCGCCACGCACAACAACAATCCGAATTCCGACACCGTCGGACGCGGCATGAAAGTCTCCAAGGAACAGATCGTCGGCATGGTGGCCGCGGTCGACTGGTTTCTCAGCCAGACCGACGCCGGGATGGAAGCCGAGTTCCGCCATCGCGCCGACCGCATCGCCGCGCAGCTCAAAAGCATCCCGCACTATGGAATCGAAGGTGGTCGTCCCGAACGTCGCCGCCAACGCCATCCCGCACCTGCTGTTGCGGTACGACACCCAGCGCGTCAAGATCCGCCCGGTGGAAGTGATGGCGGAGTTGCGCAAGGGAACTCCCAGCATCGAACTGAATCCGCAGACCGGCAGGAAGCCCGGCGCAGGGCTGCCGATCCGACGAAAACACCATCGTCGTCGGCGTCTGGATGCTGGAGCCGGGCGAAGAGCTGATCGTCGCGCACCGCCTGAAAGAAGTTTTGGCAAAAGCCGCGGCTTGAGGTGGCGCGAGCTTCAGCCGGCGTCAGTGAGGACGAACATGGACAGACGTGATTTCTTCGGGAGCCGCCGCCGGTTTGGCCGGCGCGTCCCCACTCGCCGCGCAAAACATCGCTGGACCCTCCGACCCTGACCATCGAGCGCGCCGCCCAGGGAACGCCTCATCAAGGTAAAGTGCTCGCCCTGGTGACGCCGCATCTGGACGACGGGCCCATCTTCGCCTTCGGCACCATCGCCAAGCTTCTTCGCGAAGGCTACACCGGATATCTGATCCGCACCAGCAACGACGAGAAGGACTCCTACGATCTGACCGTCGGCGAAACCGTTCTGGCCAACGAACGCGACGCGCGTGCCTTGGTCAAAGCCACCGGCCTCGAAGAACGTTTTCGATCTCGGCTATCGCAACCATCGCATGGACGACATCAGCCGCATCGAGATGCGCGCGCGCCTGATCTTTCTGTTCCGTCTGCTGAAGGTCGACACCGTTTTCAGCTACGATCCCTGGGACCATTACGAGGAAAATCCGGATCATTTCGTCACCGCGCAGTCGGTCGAGGCCGCCTGCTGGATGGCCGGCGGCGCGCAAGGATTTTCCGGAACATTTCGAGGCCGGCCTGAAGCCGCACGGCGTTGCGCGAAAAATATTACTTCGCCCGCGGCCCGCAGCAACTGGTGAATCGCGTGGTGGACATCGGCCCGACGCTCGACGCGAAGCGCGTCGCCATCCACGCCTGCCGGACCATGGTGACTGCACATGGTGAGAGGACGTAAACGCGTCGCTCGCGGCCCGAAAATTGAAGGTGCCCGAATTTTCGGGCGGCGACGACGCGGCCATCGACGCCTACATCAAGGCGGTCTTCGAACGTCGCGACGCCGCAACTGGCCGCAGGCACGGGCTCGACTACGCCGAGGAGTTTCACTACATCGCTCCCGATCCAGCGCTGGAAGAATATATTTCGCGCCACGCGGTCTCGCTCTAGCACCGCGGCGAAGCATTTGCGTAAGATACATTCATGGATCGACGAACGTTTCTTCAACTCGCCGCGGCTCCTGCGCTGCTCGGCTCCGACGAACTGCCGGTGTATAAAGTGGTGAGCCACTATCCGGGGGCGAAGGTTGAAATGCCGGAGCCTTACCGCGGTGTGGTTGCCCGCGTCCACTCGGAGAACGTCATCGATACCGCGACCGAACGCGTCGATCAGCCCGAGGTCGACAAGATGCTCGCGACCGGCATCAAATCGCTTACCGGCGCCCAGTCCGAAAAAGACGCGTGGGCTTCCTTCT
>CAVVNE010000048.1:0-3807 GCA_963749245.1 Bryobacterales bacterium | reverse complement strand
TTGGAGTTGCCGTAATCGTCCTTCCAATCGTAGGGAATCAGCGGCGTGCCTCCGCCGTTGGAGTCGGTGGTGACGTCCAGCGTATGCGACCAGGTATAGTTGGCGTTCATCTGGAGGCCATGCGTCAGCCGCTGCCGGAAGATGACGGTCATGCTCTCGTAGTTGGCGATTTCGTCGTTGTTGATGGTCCGGATCGAGCCAAACAACTGATTGGGCCTGCGGGAATTGACAGAGCCGGGGCCCGGTTGGAGAGGCGTGTTGTTATAGAAACTGCGGTCCAGGTGATAGGAATGCGAGCCGAGATACTGAACTTCCAGGCCGCCTCCGCTCCACATCTGGCGCTGCAGACTGGCGCTCCACTGATTCATGCGCGGCGTGGGCTGGTGCCAGGGATCGGTGACGATAGTGCCGGCAGTCGCTGCGGTGGGACACACTCCGGTTGCGAAGGGGCCGGTCAACAGGGGAATCCCGTCTCCGGCCGAGTAGTTGCACGTCAGAATCGTGGTGTAAGGCGGGTTGGTGTTCAGGAACGTATAGCTGTTGGTCTGATTCGGGTTGAAATAAATCCCGGCTCCGGCGCGGAACACGGTCTTATCGGTGATGCGATAAGCGGCTCCCAAACGGGGCGCCCAATCGGAATGGTTCGGCGCGGTGAAGTGATAACCAGGCGTTCCGCCGACCAGCGCGGTCTGGTTCGGATTCAGTTCCGTCGCGACGCCGTTGATGGTGTAGGCGACGGTCGGCAGCTCGTAGCGGATGCCGTAATCGACGGTCAATTTGCGGGAAACCTGCCATTTATCGGTGACGAAGAAACCGTCCCGCCATTCGGCGGTGCGTCCGCGCACTTCGGGACCGGGCGTGGTGAACGACGAGGGGATTCCGAGGACGAAGTCGGCCGGCGCATAACCGGTGAGCGTACCGTTGAAGGTGAATCCGCCTCGGGCGCTGTTGACGGCGGCGCGACCGGTAGCCAGGCGGCGGAATTCCATCCCGGCCTGGATGTTATGCGAATGGTGGTTCCAGCTGATCTGTTCGGAAAGCTGTGTCGTCGAGTCGTTCTGATACCAGTTGGTGGCGGCCATGGCCATACCATTGAAACCGGTAATGTTGAAATCGGGGATGCCGGGGTTGTTGTATGTCGTGTCTCCATTGAAGCCAGGAATTCCGAGGGCGGTGCCAGCATTGGCGTTCCCGGCGACCGAGAACGGGTTGAGCGTCGCGGTTGCGAAGAAGTTGCGGCCCACGCGCAGGTCGTTCACCAGGTTGGGGGTGAAGGTTTGCGTGTAGCCGACGCTATAATTCGAAATGTCCACCGGCGTGGTGGCGCCCTGGACGGGAATCTGATTGCCGCCGAATACGTGCTGGTATTGATCGTCGGCGCGGGCATACAAGCGGATTTTGTCGCCGATGTTCTGATCCATGCGATCGACGGTCTGGTTGGTCTTGATCGTGGTGGGCACGGCCACGGAGTAATTGCTCGCCAAGCCGGGGAGGTCGGTGGCCGGATAGTAGGCCTGGAGCTTCGTCACAACCGGGGAAATACGCGCTGTCGGAATGATATTGCCCGGGAACGGAGCGTTGCTATTGAGAGGATCCTTAATCGCTCCGCCGGTGATGCTGCCGGTGGGGACGCCGGAGAAATTACCGGTGAAAAAAGACGCCGGCATGGAGGTGGACAGAGACGTGGTCGACGCCACATACTGGTAGCCCCCGAACGACGCCATGAAAAAGGTCTTGTTTCTGCCGTTATAGAGTTTCGGGATGACGACCGGGCCGTCGACCTCGACGCCGTACTGGTTCTGGCGCAGAGGAGGCTTAGCGGCGGTGGGGTTGGCGGGCGTCGGCAAGGTGAAGAACGTGCGCGCGTTCAAAACCTGATTGTTCAGGAATTCGAACAGGGAGCCGTGGATATCGTTGGTCCCGGACTTGGTCACCATGTTGATGTGCACGCCGAGATAGGAACCGTACTGGGCCGAGTACGTGCCGGTCTGGACCTCGACTTCCTGAATCGCCTCGATCATGGGTTGCACGGGCGTCGTGGTGATCAGGTTGTTCATGATGCTGATGCCGTCGATCGACATTTCGTTCTGAATTTCGCGCGTGCCGGCGCCGTTGAAATCCTCGCCCGGCGGCGTGCCGGTGTTGGACGATTTGGTTCCCAGGAGCACGCCGGGAGTGGTCGTCGCCAGGCTCATTGGGTCGCGGCCGTTCACGGGCAGTTCGGCGACGCTGCGGGTCGAGAGAATTTCCGATACGGAGGCGTCGTCGGTCTTGATAGCGGACACGGTAGCTTCGACGGTTACCGATTGAGATACGGCGCCGACGGCCAGGGTAATATCGGTGCGGACGGTCTGATCGATGTCGACGATGATGCCCGTCTTGGTGACCTTCTGGAACCCCGTTAGTTCCACCGTAATGCTGTAAACGCCGACGCGGACGAACTCGAAGGTGTAATTGCCCTGTCCGTTTGTGGTGGTGTTGTATTGGTCGTGCGTGCGGGTTTCCGTGGCGGTTACCTTCGCGCCCGGTATGACCTTTCCGCTCGAATCCGTGACTGTTCCCACCAACGAGGTGGTGGTGGCGAGCTGTGCATAAGACGAGATCGCGAAAAATACTGCGAGCCAAATTCCAGCGAACAAACGCAATTTCATTTTTCCATACCCCTTGTACACGAGGACTTAACGTGTTTCCAACTATGCTGCCACAAATCGTACCCCAACGGTAAGGCAATTGCCCTATGGGCTCAAACCTCGAGGGAGGTCAGCTTGATGCGCGACTCGTCGTACTCGCCTAAGCCGAAGTGCTTTGCCGCATATTCGATGTGCCCCGGTTCGCGGATAAAGGTGTTCTTGTGGTAGTCCAGATGAGCGCGCCGGTCGATCAACGCGGGCGAACGGTCCCACAGGGAGGGGGCGCCTTCGGCCTGTGCGTTTTCCCTCGATCAGGTCGATCAGCAGGCGATCCATGGCCACCGGGTCGGTGGAGAACATCATCAGCTTCGGGTAAAAACGATACTTCCTCTCCTCGGAAAAAGGCCCGCCGTGCCAGACGGCTCGGATGCCGTCCATGATGTTCAACACGCATTTCGATCGCAGAGGTTCGACCGCAGCCAGCGTGCCGATGAAGGACAGCGTATTCGTTTTTTCCCGCATGTGAGAACGCGCGACGTTCGAAAAATCGCCGTACGCAAGATTTTTGAGGCATCCCGTGACGCCCGACGCCTGGTGTTCCTTGGCGTTCGGAACGTTGATGATCTTCGTGAAGCGTTCAGTAACCAGGCGGGCGAGATTGGAGCGCGTGTCATCCTCGCCGAAGAAGCTGACTTCGACATAAACCTTCGGGTCGTAACCACTCATCGAGCCGGGAGGGGTCTCGATGGCGACAATCTGCACACCCTCGGGCACGAAGCGGTCGTAATGTACGCTGTTGAGCTGGCCGAGGAAGCGCTCGTAAATGTAGATGTTGGCCGGTTTCACGCCGACGCTCATCAGGTTGCGGACGATCCCGCCGACGACTTCCGGCGAAGCACGAATGACGGGCGCGCCGGAGCAGTTCACTTTAATGCCAACCACGTCGCTGGGGGAAAAGAAGGAAGCCCACGCGTCTTTTTCGGACTGGGCGCCGGTAAGCGATTTGATGCCGGTCGCGAGCATCTTGTCGACCTCGGGCTGATCGACGCGTTCGGTCGCGGTATCGATGACGTTCTCCGAGTGGACGCGGGCAACCACACCGCGGTAAGGCTCCGGCATTTCAACCTTCGCCCCCGGATAGTGGCTCACCACTTTATACACCGGCAGTTCGTCGGAG
>CAVVNE010000047.1:0-8012 GCA_963749245.1 Bryobacterales bacterium | reverse complement strand
GATTCGCCGAAACCGCCGCCGCCGGATGCGATAATGTTTTTCGATTTCGGCGATTGTTCTCGAAAGTTCTTCGGCCTGCTCCGCGACATTCTCGTCGGTCACCACCAGGTCCGGCATCACCAGCATCTCGCGGACCATGAACGAATCCTTGCGCAGCGTTTCCGACAGCGTCAGAATTTCGCGGATCACCAGAGGCGACCGCGACAGCGCCTTGCGCACCGCCGTCTGCCCTCGTTCGATCCGCTTGGCCAGCTCGATCTCGCCCTCGCGCGTCAGCAGCGGAACCGTTCCCATCTCGCGCAGATACATGCGCACGGGATCGTTGGTTTTATCGATGAACTCCTGGGCCAGCTCCAGCTCGCCCGGCTCTTCGCCCTCTTCCAGCTTCTTGTCGAAGTCGAGCTTCGGCTCTTCGAGGATCTCGACGCCCGCGCCGTCGAACTCGGTCAGGATCTCCTCGAGTTCCCGTCCGCCCGGATAAGCTTCCGTCAACAGTTCATTGACCTCGTCGTAGAGAACGTACCCCTTCTCTTTTCCGGTGTCCATGAGCTGCTTCAGCCGGCCGAATTTTTCTTCCAGTGCCACTCTACCCCGATACCCCAAAGCTCAGTTCATCCCCCGGCATTTTTTCGCGGCTGTCCGGAGCCTGAATTCATTCAGTGTACAACACCGGCCATGCGCAATTCGCCGCCATTGCGCTTCGCTTCTTTCTCCAAACGCCCCAACTCGCCCATTAACTCCAAAGCTTCCGCCATCCGCCCCTCGCGCTCCGCCGATTTGATCCGCATCCGCAGCTGGTCGGCGCGGCGTTTCAGCGCACCGCTCTCCAGTTTCCGCAGGCACGCGCGTGCCGATTCCAGGGAGAGGGCGGCATCATCTATATCATCGGCCGCGATCACCCGGTGCAATAGGTTTTGCAGCTCCGGCGTCAGCCGCGCGTCGAGCTCCGAAAATGTCCCGCCCGCGCCCGTCACCTGGCTCAGAGCCTCGAAAATCTCCCGCGTCGCAAAGTCCGCGATCAGCTCCGCCGTCAGCAGCGGCAGCACTTCGGCGCGCGCCTCCGCGCTTGCCACCATCGCGCTCAACAGAATCGTCTCCACGGCCGGCACCGCCGGCCCTTTTGTCGCCTCCTGACTGGGCTCGGCCCGCCGATCCGTCGCCGCCTTCTTAAACTGATCCAGCACCAGCCCCGCATCCACGCCCAGATATCCCGCCACGTCGTTGGCGATCGCCGCCCGCTCCAGCCTGTCGCCGATCTTCTGCACCGAAGGCAGCAGAAACTTGAACGCCTCCATCCGCCCGTCCGAACTGCTCATATCGAACTTCTGCCGCGCCCGGTCCGCCAGCCAGTGAAAATAAGTCGACGCCGCGTCCAGCTTCGCGCGATACCCGTCCGCGCCGTTCTGCTTCACATACTCGTCCGGATCCAGGCCCCCATCCAGAGCCAGCACCCGCACATGCATCCCTTCATCCAGCAGAATCTGAATCGCCTTTTCCGAAGCGGTCGCGCCCGCCCGGTCCGGATCGTAATTCACCACCACATGATCGGAGTGCCGATGCATCACACCGGCCTGCGCCGGTGGTGAGGCTCGTTCCGCAGCTCGCCACAACTTCTTTCACTCCCGCCGAATATACCCCAATGACGTCCATGTATCCTTCCACCAGCACCGCGCGATTGGAAGCGCGCATCGCGCTCCGCGCCCGGTGCAGGTTGTAAAGGACGGATGTTTTCCGGTAGATCGGCGTTTCACTCGAATTTAAATATTTTGGCTGATCCTGATCCCGCATCGCCCGTCCGCCGAACGCGATCACCTTCCCCGACTCATTGTGAATAGGAAACATCAGCCGCCCGCGAAAAAAATCGAAGGATCCCGACCCGTCCTCGCGCCGCCGCACGATGCCCGAAGCGTCCAGTTGTTCCTGCGTAAACTGTTTCTCGCCCAGCGCCCGCACCAGCGCTTGCCCGGACGCCTCGGAATACCCCAGCTCGAACGTCTCGATCGATTCCGGCCCGATCCCGCGCTTGAGCAGATAACTGCGAGCCTCCGCTCCGCTCGACCCGCGAAGATTCGCCTGAAACATTCCGCGACGCGATCGAGTAAATCTCAAACAGCGCCGCGCGCAGCTTCGGAATCGGCGTCGCCATATTCGTTGCGCTTCGGCATCGGGATGCCGTTGCGCTCGGCCAGCATCTTCAACGCCTCGGGAAACGTGAACCCCTCGATCTCCTGCACGAACTTCAACACGTCTCCGCCCACGCCGCACCCGAAACACTTGTAGAACTGCCGCGACTGGTTCACGCTGAACGATCCCGTCTTCTCCTGGTGGAACGGACACAGCCCCACGTAGCGTCCGGTCGCGCCGATGCGCTTCAACCGCACGTACTCGCCAATCACCTTGACGATGTCGATGGAGGATTTTAGCTGCTCGACAAAATCCATCTATTCCGATCCTACCTCTTGCAGGCCAGCGTGAGTCCGTCGCTGATGGGCAGCATGCTGATGGTCACGCGCGAATCGCCCAGCAGTTTTTTATTGATCGCGCGAATCGCCAGCGTATCCGCGTCGTTCGCGTCCGGATCGATCACCCTTCCGTGCCACAATACGTTGTCGATGGCAATCAACCCTCCGGGCCGCACCAGTTCCATTGCACACTCGTAATAGCCTTCGTAATTGGCCTTATCGGCGTCAATGAAAGCGAAATCGTAACGGTTATGCTGGCGCTGCGCGATCAGCTCATGCAGCGTCTCGAGCGCCGGCTTCAGCCGCAGCTCGATCATGTGATCCACCCCCGCTTCTTTCCAGTAACGCCGCGCCACCGACGTGTACTCCTCGCTCACATCGCAAGCCAGAATCTTCCCATCGTCCGGCAGCGCCAGAGCCACCGCCAGCGAGCTGTACCCGGTGAACACGCCCACCTCAAGCGTCCGCCTCGCTCCCATCAACTGCACCAGCAGGGCGAGAAACTGCCCGTGCTCCGGCGGAATCTGCATGGTTCCCATGGAATGCGGCGCCGTCTCCTCGCGCAATTTGCGCAGAATCGGGGGCTCGCGTATGGAAACCGAATTCATGTAGTCGTAGATCTTCTCCGGCAGATACTCGTTGGCGCGCGACATGGGGAAAATTATCGCATATGCGCTCAAAAAACATTTTCATGCTAAAATGCTTTTGTGCAGCCTACGGTGGACGAGTTCAAGGAACGCACCGCATCGAAACTCCGCGATCTCCGCTGTCCCGACCATCACCAGCCCCCACGCCTGAAGTTCGAGGGCTCGTCTCTCCGGACGATCAACATCCAGATGACCGCCTGCTGCGCGAAGCTGATCGACCTGGCCAACCGCCGCATCGCGGAACAATAACCGTTTTGTGGGTTTCCACACATGGAGGTCACCGGAGGTTGTTTTCATTCCTATCGTCGCAGCAGCCACGACTCTGACCGCTCCCGGAGGTCGCGGCTCCATTTGGTTCTTTGGAACCGCGACCTTCGGGAGCGGTATTGGCGATAAAGATTCAGCGCCACCAGCGATCTGCTCCGACTCCGATTAATGCCAGACTGACCTTATGAGCACCCCTCAACCCTGGCCCGCCTTACCCTTGAACGAATGGAGCGACACCTACCACACCCTTCATCTGTGGACCCAGATCGTCGGGAAGATCCGCATGACCCTCTCCCCTCCGCTCAATCACTGGTGGCACGTGACTCTCTACGTCAACTCGCGCGGCCTCACCACCGGACCGGTCCCCTACCCGCCGGGCATATTCGAGATTCAGCTCGATTTTCAGAAGCACACCGTCGACATCACCACCAGCGAGGGGACCACCGCCTCGCGCCCTCTGAAACCCGAATCGGTCGCCGCCTTCTACGCAGGCATTTCGGCGTCTTTGGCGTCGCTCGGCATCGCCGTCGAGATCGATCTCAATCCGCAGGAGATTCCTTCCGCCGTGCCGTTCGACCGCGATCTCGCCCACTGCTCTTACGACCCCGAGTACGCCCAACGGTTCTGGCGAATCCTCGTGTCCACCTCCAAAGTGATGAAGCAATTTCGCGGACGCTTTATCGGCAAATGCAGCCCCGTTCACTTTTTTTGGGGCAGTTTCGACCTCGCGTGCACCCGGTTTTCCGGACGCCTGGCTCCGCCCCGTCCCGGCGTCATCAGCGGTCCCGCCTACTCGCATGAAGTCTGTAGCGCCGGCTTCTGGCCGGGCGGCGGAGCAGTGGACGGCCCCGCGTACTACTGCTACACCGTTCCCCAGCCCGCCGGTATCGAGAATGCGACCGTGCGGCCGGAGGCAGCCAAATGGAACCCCCAACTTTCCGAATTCGTTCTGATGTACGACGACGTTCGCCACGCCGCCTCGCCCGAAAGCGCTCTGCTTGAATTCTTAGAGAGCACCTACGAAGCAGGTGCGCGTCTCGCCAACTGGGACCGCGCCACGCTGGAACTCTAGCCGCCAAGGGTTGCGCGGGAAGACTCGCTCGACAGGCGAAAGCGCCTGTCCCACCTTGCTGTAACTGCTTGATTTGCTCTGGTGGGGCAGGCGGTTCCGCCTGCCAGTCGTGGCTTGCAACGACTTTCTCCGCAACCTGCAGCGCCGGCTTCAGCCGGAATCCATTAATCGAGCCAGCTTCGCCGCCTGATCCGAAAACCGATTCTTCAGCGCAAATAACCGAGCCTCCACCTTCATCCTCGGCAGATTCTCGTCGTTCAACAGACGCCTGATCGCCGGAATCAGCCCCGGCGGCTGGACGATCGCCCCGAACTCCTCCCTCATCACGCCGCGCGCCCCGTGATGATCCAGACACACCGCCGGTACGCCCGCCGCGAGTGCCTCCATCAACGTCAACCCGTAACTCTCATGCCGCGACGGAAACACGTACAAGTCCGCGAGCGCGAAGAACGCCTTTTTCCGGTCGCCGGTGACGTAGCCAGGGAACACCACCCGCGTCTTCTTCAGCCGGGCCGCCAGCGACCGCAGCCGTTCCAGGTAACGGAATCCCTGCATGAAAGCCGCCTCGCCGCAGATGAACAACCACAGCGGCTCTCGCGGATAATCCGCCCGCCGCTCCCATTCCATCAGTTTTTCGAGCAGCAGATCCTGCCCTTTCTCGGGCGATATCCGGCTCAGCGTCAGCAGAACCCGCGCGTTGTCCGGGACATTGAACTCGTGCCGGAGCGGCGCCGCGTCGCCCGGATAAGAAGGATCGGTCACGCCCCACGGCAGCACGTGGATCTTCTCCTCAGGGCACTCCGGATACGACCGCAGCATCACCTCTTTCATCCCCTCCGACGGCATGATCAGCCCTCGCGAATGAAGAACGCTCGCCTCCTGTTTCTCCCACACCAGTTTCGATAGGGAGGGCATCGCCCAGTGCAGCCGTCGATACCACTTCACAGTCGTTTCCGGCCGGACCAGCCCGCGAAAATAAATATCCGTGACATACGCGACCACATCCACGTGATAGATCGTGAAAATGCGATAGTCCCTCAACGCCGCGAAATCCGGCCCTTCCGACACATCGTTCGCCAGCACGACGACGTCCTTGGGATCGTACTTCAGAATCTCTTCGGTGGAGTAGCGTTCGAACTCACGCGAGAATCGGGCGTACTCGCGCTCGCTGAAATGGACAATCCGGCGGGCCGCAACCTGGGGAGAGATCAGCCGAAACTCGAAAGGCTTCGTGCGCGACCATTCCTCTACCAGAAGATCGCAGATGGTGGCGCCGCCGCCCAGCGGGACGGCCTCGCGGAAGCCTCCGTGCGCGGCCGTGTAGAGGATCACGCCGGTAAATATTCGAGCACGAGCGCGGTGATGTCGTCGCGGATCACGCCGCCTTCCGTGAATCGATCCACGGCGTCCAGCAGAGCCGTGTGCAGGCCGATGGCGTTGCTCTTGGCGTTGTCGCGCAGGCACAGCCGCAGCCGCTCCGTATCGAAAAACTGGCCGTTGGCGTCCTCCGCTTCCGTCAGCCCGTCGCTATAGATCACCAGTTTGTCGCCCGGCGCCAGTTGCGTCTGCACCATTTGAATCGGGGCGCCCTCGATCATTCCCACCGGCATGCCCGATGTATGCAGCTTGCGGATTCGCCCATCGACGCTCACCAGAAACGGCGCGCAGTGCCCCGCGTTGGCGTAACTCAGGAAGCCGTTCGCATCGAGTTCACAATAAAAAACCGTCGCGTACTTTTCGCCGCGCGTGCGCTCCAGCAGAAAATCGTTGATTCGCAGCATCATCGGCTCGATGCTCGGCGGCCCTCCCTGTCCCATCAGGAACGCGCCCTGCAACAGGCTGGCCAGCAGAGCGGAGCTGACGCCTTTGCCCGATACGTCGGCCACCACCGCGGCCCAGGCATTATGCGCCAGCGGGCGGACGTCGAAATAATCGCCGCCCACCTGCGTCGAAGGAATGCTCGACCCGGCTGCGCGAAACCATCCTTCTTTCGGAAGCGACGCCGGCAGCAGCCCCTGCTGAATATCGCGCGCGATCTTCAGCTCGCTCTCCATTTTTACCTTATCGCGCGTTTCTTCCAGCAGGCGGGCGTTTTCGAGAATCGTCGACGCCTCAATCGCCAGCGTCTGCAACAGCTCGCGATTTCCTGAGGAAAGGTCGGCGGGCGAAAGCCTCGAATCCATGTACAGCAGGCCCACCGTGTTCTCCATCGTCGTGGAGATGTGCGTATCTTCCGACGATCCGCTGCGGATCTGCACCAGCGGCAGGCACACGACGGAGCGCAGCTCCAGCGCCGCCACCGACATTTCCGGCCGTACGCCCTGCTGCTCCAGCGGGTCGAACGACATCGACAGCAGATCGCGGCGCGAGTTCAACGCGCGCTGGATCACCGACGTCGGGACCCTCAGCTCGTGCGCTTCGAGCGCCTTGCCCACGCGATCGCGCGCCACCGATACTTCCAGTTCCGAAGTCTTCTTCAGCAGCAGGAAGCCCCGCTCGCAACCCGTCACGGCCAGCGCCGCGTCGACAACCGCCGTCAGCACCTCCTGCGTCGACAAGGAATTTTGCAGAGCCCGCGCCACTTCCACCAGCGATCGCAGCTTGGCCAGATTATTCGGCCCCAACGCGCTCGAATGGGAGCCGGAGCCGATCGGCTCCGCCAATTGCCCCAGGATGCGATTGATCTCGCCATGATCGAGCGAGAAGGTGAGCTGGAACGATTCGCGCACGCCGAACTCGATGCGGTCGGAGTTGCGCAGCACGTGCCGCGCGATGCGTTCGCCGTTCACCCAGGTGCCGTGGCGGCTGTTCAAATCCTCGATCGACGTAGGCGCCGTTTTCGTTGACGATGCGCGCGTGCTGGCGCGAGGCCCGGTTGTCGCGAAGCACCAGATTGTTATCCGGCTGCCGCCCCAGCAGGAAGGGAAGCGGTTCTAGCGCGACGCGGGTGCGCTGGCCGGAAGGCGAAAGCACCAGCAGCGTAGCCGGAGGCAGACTCGTTCGTGCGTCGTGCTCGGCGGGCGCGGACATTTAGTGGACTCCGGCCGCCGTTTCGTGGGCTCGAAGGGCGCGGCAGTGCGAACAGTATCCGCCGATCTCGGTGCGCGTCAGCGCTACTTCGAATCCGAACTGCGATTCCACCTGCCGGCGCATTTCCCGCAGAGGCTCTCCGAAATATTCTTCTACCTTGCCGCAGCGCATGCAGATCACGTGCGCGTGCTCCTGCTTCAGACGAGTCTCGTAGTAATGCTGATCGCCCGAGTGGTGCATCAGGTCCAGCTCGTCCACCAGCCCGCCTTCCTTGAACAATTTGAGCGACCGGTAGACGGTCACGCGATTCAGTTTCGGATCTTTTTCCTTGGCCAGTTGATAAAGGCTCTCCGCGTCGAGATGCCGGCCGGAGGTGTCGATCAGGTCGAGCAGGATGCGTCGCTGGCGAGTCAACCGGATGCCGGCAGTGGGCATAACTGCTTTGAGAGTAGCAAAGAAGAAGGAGCCCTAATGCCGGGAGCAAAACACGGCGATCCGGTCCAGCAATACGTACTCAGTCGAAGCCAGACATAA
>CAVVNE010000046.1:0-18477 GCA_963749245.1 Bryobacterales bacterium | reverse complement strand
ATGCTGACGTTACTCGTTACGTTAGTGTTCCGAGATCGGTCACGGTAAATGTCTGCCCCGCGAGTGGACCGGTGGTCTCGGTACATTTCACAGTGAAGACCGGTAAGCCGGAGACATCCAGGACCGGCGGAGTCGCGTCTGCGATCCCGATGTTGATCGGGAGCTTCTTCGAATGGTTCCCGACGTTGGGCGAATCGTGGCAGGTGCCGCAGGTTCCGACGATCGTGTTCGCGCCGAGCGGATCGCTGGTAAACAAGTTGAGCCCATTCACGCCGCTAATCGTGATCGGCTTGCTGTTGAACAATATTTCGCCGCGTGCAACCGATGCGCGTGCCTCGTTGAAGCCGAACGGCGGAAGGTTCTCCCATGGCGTGTAAAGCGTGAAAATTACCGGCGTGAAACCGGGTGACAGCACGTCGTTGATTCCGATGAAGAAATTCTGCTGCGACAGCGCCGCCGGCCCGCCGCTGGCCTGGTCCGCATGCAGACTACCCGCGTCGAAGTCGAACTCCTGCGCGTCGAAGATGCCGCTTTCGAAGTTCACTATCTGCGTGATCTGGGCGTCGGTGGGAGGGTTCAGCGCCTGCGCGTGGTCGAGCGTTGCGTCTATTGACTGGCTTTGCAGCGACGGTTCTCTTCCATCCCACATGATCGATAACGGCGCGCATGTGGTCTGATTTGGTGGGCATTCGGTCAGGAAGCGCAGATTCGCCGACGGTAGCGGCCGTCGATAGACCGAGATTACCGGCGGGTTTGAAAGCAAGTCGGTACAACCATAAGGATCGCTCACCGCGGTGATTTCATAATCTCTGGGCACCGGGGGATTGGTTCCTGGCTGGTTCGCAGGCAACGGCAGGAAGATTCGGATCAGACCTTTGGATAGCAACAAGTTGTATGCAGTGCGCTTGGCCGCGAGCGTGCTGACATCGTCGGTTCAATCGACCTGACCGATTTGCTGCCCAGCTTCACGTTCTTATAGCTCTCGCGCCCGTCTTCATAGGTGACGTCCGCTGTCACCACGTCGAGAGCATCCCAGCCGCTTTTCGGATGGTCGCTCTGATACCGCGCCGTCATCTGCTGGCAGTTATAATTCGGCAGCGACGAAAGATAGTTTGCCGCCGCTTCCCTGGCTTTTTCGATCACCGGGTCTACGGGCCGGCCTTGCAGCGTCACGGGCGCGGCCGCCGCCTGACGGGGCGCGTCGGCCGGAGGTTTCGCCACGGGCTTCTCGGGCAAAGGCTCATAGCGGGGGGGAGGCAGATCGGCCATCTGCCGTCCCGACGGAATGCCTCGGCGCAACGAAGGAGGACCGGGATCGTCCGGATCCTTAGGAGGATCGGGTGGCTTCATGGTGGTCGCGGGCCGGTTGTCGACCGGCTCTTCGGGCTGCACCTGCGCGGGTGCCGCTTTGGCTACTTCCTTGGGCGCTGATTCTTTCTGGGCGGAATCGTCGCCCGAATTGGCGCGGTGGAGAATCGGACGATCGTCACCCGGTTCGCGCTGGGGCGATGACGCCGAGTTGGTTCCCTTCCCTGCCGCGCCGCCCACCAGCGGCGGCAAATCCCAATCCTCGGCGGCGTGCGCGCGATCCTCCGGCGCTCCTGCCTTGTCGAAACGCATCTCGACCGCCGTGAAGTTGTCCTCGTCGTCCGAAGTCGAATCGAGCGTCACGTGATCGCCCGGAGCGAACGCCGCCACGTCGACCTCCTTGTTGTCCTTCATGAACTTTGTCGACGTGGTGACGCGATACCAGATAATGCGATGGTCGTCCGGCTCAATCACGATCTGATTGGGGACGGATCGCCGGACCATGCCGATCGTAGTGGTGACGACCGCGTTGTTGTTGCTGTTCTTATCCTTCTTCGACGACCGGCCGGGAATGCTGTTCGGCTGACGGTTCCCGCAGTATTGGCCGGGAGGGCATGAGCCGGGCGGGTATCGGCCGGGAGGATACTGGCCAGGGGGATATTGACCTGGCGGGTACTGACCTGGAGGATATTGACCTGGATATTGGGCTAGCGCCATCGCGCCCGAAAGACACAGCAGCAACGGGATCGTTTCCAGCCTCATGTTCTAATGATGACGCTTTTTCAGATGGCGTGGGGTACGGCAAGTGTAACTGGTGGACGACTGCGGGTTCCGCTCAAGCCCTGAATTCCGGCTCCAGGCTAATGGCTTCTGGCTCCTCCTTGAGCTCCCCCAACCGTAAATCCCACGGCATGATGCGGCTCACGCGCAGTAAATCGAGTTTCGCCCACGAATCTTCCGACCAGCGGCTCATGATTTCCTCGGGGCTCTCGGCGCGGAAGATGAGCAGCACCTCCGAGGTCCCTTCAAGGGGACCGCCGAGCACCACGAAACCGTCGCCCACTAGCGCGTTCATGAAAGTGCGGTGAGCCTCCCACTCCTGCTGGCCCTCCAAAGGCTGCGACACCTGATAAGCAGGGCCACGCTGCATAATCACCGCAAACAGGCGCTTCATCGCGTGGTCAAGCAGCTCATTCTGGCTACTGGCTGCTGGCTGCTGGCTCCTTCTTCTTCACCATCACGCACGGGTCCTCGCACCGCACGTGTTCGAACTGGATGGTCGAGTGATTGATCGAAAACCGGTCGCACAGCACCGATTTGATGTTGCGCAGAATCACTTCGCTCGCCGACGGAGGCACGTCGTCGATCAGCACGTGGCAGCTCAGCGCGTGCGCCTGCGAGCCGAGGCTCCAGATGTGCAGATCGTGGACGTCGATGACGCCGTCGACGCCGCGCATCCCTCCGGTGACGGCCTCCAGTTCGATCCCTTTCGGCGACCCTTCCAGCAGGACGTTCAGCGACTCCTGAATAATTCCCCAGCCCGACCAGATAATCATCAGACCGATCAGGATCGACAGGATCGGATCGATCTTCTCCCACCCGGTATAGTGAATCACCACAGCGCCGGCGATAATCGCCACGCAGCTCATCGCGTCGCCCAACATATGGATCCACGCCGCGCGGATGTTCATGTCGTGGCCGTGGCCTCCGAGCCTCCACACGATGAACAGGTTCAGGGCCAGACCTATTGCCGCCACAACGATCATCGTCCGTTCGACCACCGGCTGGGGATTCCGCAAGCGCATGGTAGCTCTCGTAAAACAGGAGCAGCGCCAAAACCACCAGCGATACCGCGTTGATGAACGCGGCCAGCACGCCCGCGCGTTGATAGCCGTACGTCTTTACCTGATTCGCCGGACGGGACTGCAAATAAAATCCGAAGGCGGCGAGAAGCAGCGCAAACGCATCGGCGAAGTTGTGCCCCGCGTCCGATAGCAGCGCCAGGCTCGATGCGCGGAACCCGGCGACAGTCTCAAACGCGACGAACCCCAGCGTCAGGATCAGCGACGCGATCAGCGCGCGGCCCGTCCCGGAGTGGTCATGGCTATGGCCATGATCATGCGGGTGTGCATGCGAATGATCGTGGCTATGTCCCATTTACTTTATTTTAGCGCGTCTGTCCGCACGCTTACGCATGCGGCTCAATGGAGCCGCGCACTAATTCTTGACGACCGCCTCAATTGCCTCCAGTTCCTTCCCCGCGTCCGCCCACTTGCCCTGCGCCGCGAAATCGCGATAGCGCTTCAGATGCGCCCGGACCTCTTCCACTCGCACGTCTCCCGTCGCCGTCGCTGGAGCCGCCGGTGCGGCTCCCGTCTGCACCACGGGCGCGGCAATCCCCTTCTGGTCCGCGTCCAACTGCGCCAACGCCTTCTCATACGTATCGGCGTACACCAGCGTATTCCCCATAACCAGCGCGACTTTTTGCAACTGAGGCATCCTTGCCTCGTTCGCCTGAAGGTAAATCGGCGCGACATATAAGAAGGTCTGATCGATCGGCAGCACCAGGATCTGGCTGCGGAGCACCTGCGACCCCTGCTGACCCCACAGCGTCAGATCCTTGGAGATGGTCTGATCCTGATTAATGAGCGCCTCAATCTGCAAAGGACCCGCGATCACTTCCTGCTTCGGCAGATCGAGAAACACCAGCTCGCCCAGGTGAGGCCCGTCGCAGCGCGCCACCATCAGTCCGATCAGGTTCTGTTTATTGCGAGGCGTGAACGGCAGCATCAGCAGAAATTCCGGCTGCGTTTCGCCCGGCAGCGTCATCACCATATAAGTAGGATTCACAGGCGACGGCTGGCCTCCCTGCCCTGACGTTCCGGTCGCCACGTCCCACTGGTCGGCGCGATTGTAGAACGATTCCGGATCGCGCATGTGATAAGTCCGGAAAATCTCGGCCTGCGCGCGGAACAGCACCTCGGGCGACCGCGCATGCGCCCGCAAATCGGCCGGCATGGCCTCGGAAGGCGTAAACAGTTCCGGGAATAAATGTTCGTACGCCTCGATCAGCGGATCTTCCTTGTCGAAGACATACAGATGCACGTCGCCGTTATAGGCGTCGATGGTCGCCTTCACCGCGTTGCGGATATAGTTGAATCGCACGCCGCCGTCAATGCCCAGGGCGCGTGAATAAGGATGGGATTCGCTGGTCGTATATCCGTCGACCATCCACACCAGGCGCCCCGCATCGGTGATCACCATGTAAGGATCGGTATCCCAGGTGAGGAACCCCGCCAACTGGTTGAGCCTCTCCGGAATTTGGCGCCGGATCATCATGCGGCTCTCCGGCGTCAAAGAATGGGTCAATAGAATATTGGAGTCGCCCTCGGAGATCGCCGCCGCCAGCCTCATGCCGAACGACGAGATGGGAAAACCGCCTTGGCCGTCGTACCGCGTGTTGACTTCGGACGACCCGCCGTTATTCTTGGTCGACGGATAGTTGAACTCGGGCTGCGCGGTGCGCACAAACACCGGCTCGTGCGACGTTTCGCCGAAATAAATCTCCGGCTTCGTCACTTTCAGGCTGGGCGTCAGTACTTCAATCGGCGCGCTTTTTATCAGCAGCTCCGGCAGACCCGTCGGCGTAATCCGGCTCGCCTCCGCCAGCACCAGTCCATAGCCATGCGTGAACGTCAGTGCCGAGTTGACCCACAAACGGCGCGCGTCGCCCAACTGATTCAAGTCGAGCTCGCGCGGGGCCAGCAGCACCTGGCGCAAATTTCCATTGATCTGATACCGGTCGACGTCCGTATCGGCGTAAGTGTAGGGACGCAGCGGCTGGCTCTGGCTCAGCGTGTCGTGAAACGCGCGCCAATCCCACAGGCGCACGTTGTCGAGCGTCGGGCGATTTTTCGCGAAATCGATGTGTCCCTCTTTTTGCGCGGCAAACTCGGTCTCTTTGGCGCGATGGTCCAGCCCGTAGGCCTGGCGCGTCGCCTCGATATGCCGCACCAGGAACGGTCTCTCGAGGGCCAGCTCATTGGGCTTAACGTAGAGTGAACTCACCATCGGCGGCAAGGCCCAATCGACCACCAGCACCGCCGCGCAGGCCACTGCGAGTTTCGGCCGTCGCCCGAGGACCAGCGCCGCGGCCAGCAGCGCCGCGAACGCCTTCACCGCCTGCATCGGCAGCTCGATATTCTGCTGCACGTAATCGACCCCGGACATCAGGTTGCCGTGGTCGGAGAAAAGATAATCGAAGCGCCCGATCCAGAATTCGGCCGCAAGAGCCAGCAGAAACACCACTACCAGCGCCTTGAACATGGTCGATTCCAGGCTGCCCAGGCTGCGCAGTTCGCGCAGATCGATTTCGCGGCCTCCACCGAAGTTCGGAAAGTCGCGCCGCAACTGCCACCCGCGCGCGGTTACATAATGAACGATGCCTCCGGCCACCGCGCACGCCGTCACGAAGTTGATCAGCATGGAATAAAACGGCAGATCGAAAAAATAAAACGACAGGCTGCGTCCGAACACCGGGTCGCTGTACCCGGAAGTGGTGCTGACGCCTCCGAAAAATCGAGCGACCGTCCAACCGTCGATCACCGACAAAGCGATGACCAGCGAGAGCAGCGCCAGGCCCAGCGTCGCCAGGCGCGAGTAAATCCGGTGGTCGGCGAGCCGGGTGCCGGCGTGCTTCAGGCCGCGCGCATGGGCGATCCACAGAACTAGAAAAAGAATCAACCACGCCGCCAGGCCCGGCACGTACTGATACGCCGACATGCGAATCCAGGTCGAAACCTGCCCGAGTTCACCCCACCACGCATACTCGAGGATCAGCGAGCAAATCGAGCGGCTAAACAGCAGTAGAACGACAATAATGCCGATCAGCAGCGCGATACGCTGCTGGGGCCGCCTGCGGCTGGGAAGCTCGCGGGGAAACTCGTGCGGGAATTCGATGGGCATGCCTCCTCAATGTACACCCGCCCGCAAGTCTATTTGAATCTCTGAACTGGAAGGTCGTCCGGTCCGCGGATCTCCTGCCCGATGTCGATGAACCGTCCGATGATCGCCTGTACTGTCCGGTCATCGACGCCGCAACTCACTAGCGTCTCGCGAAAGCTGGTCGCAGGCAGGAACGTCGACCCTCTTCCGCTCAGCACACGGGCAATCGACTTCTGCAAAGCCGCCGCGCGAACAGCCGTGATATCTTTTCCCAGCAGCGCGGTGGTGAGATCTTCGGAGAATCGTGCGACGGTCGGCTGCTGAAGACTCTGATCCCTGCCGCTCTTCTTCGCAAGCAAGGTAATTTCCATCGCCAGCTTTGCGCTCAGAGCCCGCCGCGGCGCGTGAGCGTCTTTCAGAGCGAGGAATGTCGACTCCATCGACGTCGGCTGTGCGGATAAACCAGCACTCAGCAGGAGAATGCTGCCAAGCAGTCGTTTCATGACACCCCCTCCCCTCCGGCAAGAGAACCGCGACATTCGGGAGCGCCCTCTACAGCAGGTGGAAGGTGACCTCGATGGTTGCGTAGACCGCCACCGGTTTGCCGTCCTTCATGCCAGGCTTGAAAAGCCACTTCTCGACCGCTTCCATGGCCTTCTGGTCGAGGCCGAGGCCGAGGGCCTTTTCAACTTGAATGTTGCGGGCGTGCCCGGTCTCATCGATGATCACCGTCAGCTTGACCGTGCCCTGCCACTTCGCCTTGCGCGCTTCCTCGGAATACTCGGGCTCGACTTTGTGAATAATCGACGGCTGCGAAACTCCGCCGCCGATGCGATAGACGCCGCCGCCGAATCCGCCGCCCGATCCAGGACCCGTGCCCGGCCCTCTGCCCGAACCGACGCCGCCGCCCGATCCCGATCCAATGCCGCCGCCGAATCCCGTGCCGTTCGAAGGCGTGCCCATGTGACTCAGCGGGTCGCCATAAACCGGCGAATTGATGTTCGGCGGAGGCGAGTCGGCGATGATCGTCGGAACCATCGGCAGATGCGCGTCCACCGGATCCACACGCGGAGGAGTAAATTGCTTGTGCGAAATCTGCGGCAGCTTGCCCTTGCTCGCTTCGATGGGCGACCGGTTGCCGCCGCCGCCGCCGCCCTGATGGGTGACTTTCTGAGGCTCGTACGGCGCGAGATTCGGAGCCAGCAGCGTGACGTGCTCCTGGATCATTTTCTGCACCGGCTTCAGGCTTCCCAGGACCAGGATCAACGCCACGACGCCGCAGTGAATCAGTAGGGAAACGAGGCCAGACTTGGTTTCATTTCCAGAGTAAATGCCGCCCAGCGTCTTCAGCTCCACCGGCTTGGAAGTCACCTCTAGCGGAGGCAATTTCGGCGGGTTGATCGCTTCCTTCATGTCGCGGAAGAAAGTGACGATCCACTTCTCCTCGAGTTCAGGCGCGAGCAGCCGGTCTAAGTGATGATCGGGATTTTCAAAGGACGCCTTCTCGACTTCCTTTAGTCCTTGCTCCGGCAATTCGTACCCCCAGGTCGTGACACTGGCACGATTTATTGACGCCCACAATCGGGGTCACGTTTCAGATTATAGAATCTTTTTGCGTGACCCAATCCGTCTTCAGTCTATCACATAGCCGATTTCTACAAACTTTGGAATCCGAGAAACGCGGCTGTCTCCCGCCAAAGTTGGCCCAGTACGTCGGTCAATTCGTGTCCCGATTCCAGCACCCGCAGCGTCACGTTCGGATGACCCTCCGCAAACGCCTTAGATACGGCCACCGGAACAACTTCGTCCCTCCGCCCGTGCAGCACCAATGCAGGCTGGCGGAACGCCGGCTCGTCTTCGTACTGCAAGGCATCTTCGACCATCTGATACCTCAGCCCTCGCTCCTCTTTATATCCGTAATGGAAAAAAGGAATCGTCCCCTGCACCTTCCAGCGTTCCAGTTCCTCAGCCGAATACCGGGCCCTCCATCGCGTCGGAAACTGAAATGCCGGCGCCAGCAGCACCAGCTTTTCCACCTGTTCGACCTGCCGCGCCGCAAAAAGTGCCGCCAGGTAGCCACCCATGCTGGATCCCATCATCACCACCGGCTCCGCATTCACCGCCCTTTCGATCATCCTCAACTGCCCGCTGATCGTAAGCGTTTCGAAATTGCCTTCATCCAGCTCCGGAGCCGTAAACGGGATCCCTAATTCTCCAAACCGCTCGGCAAAAAACCGTGCTTTGCTCGATTGCGGGCTGGACGCGAACCCGTGCAGGTAGACGATTTTCATAAAGGCTGTAACGTGCTCGGCAAGACTTCCGTGTGGGGCGGGCTATCAGCCGGCAGCCGCCCTCCGGGCGGCTCTCGTTTGCAGCAGCGAAGAGCCTGCTGGAAGCAGGCTGAATAGCCCGCCCCACGTTGGACACTGTAGTTTTCACAGGTTCGCGGGCGAGATCATTTATCCGTCTCGAACGTAATATCGCTCGACGCCCCGAACTTCTTGAATTTCGAATAAACGAAATCATTCTCCGCCGCGATCTTCCCTCCGCGCGTTTCGCGATGCTCTGTCTTCAGCGGCAGCAGCGCGCCGTACGGGCTCATCCCATAGTCGATCGCCGCCTCTTCCTTCACTTGTTCCTCTCCCCAGCCCTGCCGCGCCGCCATAATGATGCGCACCGGCACCAACGTGTCGCTCCGCACCCACAGCTCGCCCTCAATCCGCAGATGCTTCACCTGGTCGTTCTTCTTCTCCTCGATCACAGTGACCGTTTCCGGTCCGTCGAGTTGCCTGTAGCCGAAGACGCGCACGCTTTGGCCGTTCAGCCAGTTGGATTCCTTCGGCGTGAACTCGTACCGCTCCATGTTGCGCCGAGTAAATAACAGCAGGACCTGCCCGTAATCCGTCACGGCGCCCAGCAGCCCGTATTTTTCGAACTGCTTCAGCAGAGCCTTCTTGCGCCCATCGTCGTTGGCGGTAATCGCTTTGGCCAGCGCGGCTTCGGCTTTTTTTGTCTCCGCGATTTTTTTGCCGTCGACCGAGGTCACCTGCCGGATCTCGTGCAACTCGCCCGAATCCCCGGAAAGAGGTGTGAAACCGTACTCGGAAACAATGCTCCGCTCCTGCCATTCAGCCGTGGGAGCCGTAGTCGCCGTTTTCCCGATTCTCGGCCGAAATCGCGGCAGAGCCTTCATCGAGCGCTGATGCAGCGTCTCCTCGCCCAGCACCTGCGGCGCCAGCCTCTGAAAGGCCTCGGCCTCCTCCGAGACGCGGGCCATCATCTTCCTGGTCAGCTCGTCGCCGCGTAGCAGAGGAACAAGGAGGAGCACGCACAGCAACCGCATACTTCGAGCATAGCGAAGGCTAGGGCGTGACCGGGTGCGCGCCCAGCCGCGCGACCCACTCTTTCTTTTTATCCTTCAACAAATCCCGCCATGCCATGGGAGCGAGATCGTCTTCCAGCTTCTCCAAAACTTCGTAGCGGAACGCTGATTCCCCGTACGCGTTCCACTCCGCCTGCAACTTTTTGTTCCAGTGCGCCCCGCTGCGCAAAGCAAACAACAGCCCGTTGCGCGCGGCGTCCAGATCCGGCACCGCATCGACAAACACCGGTCCTTCGTGGGAAAACCGCACGACATACGCCCCGCGAGGCACCTTGCGGTTTTTATATTCCGCGATGACTTCTTTCCGATTCATAATGATGAGGATAACGTCATCAGGATACCAGAGAGGCCCCTGCGGCCCGACTGGATTGACGATGGCTCCCCTGAGGAACCGCGACCACCGGAAGCGGTTAGACCCGATGTTGCCCGGATTTCAGCACAGCCCAAGCCTCGCCGAAAAGGCTGAGCCGTCTCACCCCGCGCCTCTGTCGTATCATGAAAGTTCCCGATCATGATTCGCAATTTCAGCGGGTTCGCGCCTCAGGTCGCGCCGTCCGCATACATCGATCCCGCCGCCCAGGTCATCGGCGACGTCGTCATTGGCGAGCGTTCCAGCATCTGGCCCTGCGCCGTTCTGCGCGGCGACACGGCGCCCATCCGCATCGGCGACGAGGTCAGTATTCAGGACAACTGCGTGCTCCACGCCGACATTGGATTGCCGCTCATTATCGGCAATCGTGTCACGGTCGGGCACCTTGTCGTGCTGCACGGCTGCACCATTGAGGACGACACGCTGATCGGCATCGGCTCGATTATTCTGAATGGCGCAAAGATCGGCAAGGGCTCCGTGGTCGCGGCCGGGGCGCTGGTTCCCGAAGGAATGGAAGTGCCTCCGTCGACGCTGGTGATGGGCGTTCCCGCTAAGGCGAAGCGCACGGTCACGGCCGACGAGCAGGCCCGGTTTGCGGAAGGCGTCCAGCATTACGTTCAGAAGGCAGCGGTGTATCGTGAATCCCATTAAAGCTGTAAAGGGGACGCGCGACATTCTGCCCCCTTCCAGCGCCGTCTGGAACCACGTCGAGGCCGTGGCGCGCGAAGTGTTTCGAACCTATAACTATCTCGAAATCCGCACGCCGATTTTCGAGGAAACGGCGCTCTTTGCACGTGGCGTCGGCGAGGACACCGACATTGTCGGCAAGGAAATGTACACCTTTCCCGACCGCGACAACACGTCACTCACGCTGCGGCCGGAAAATACGGCATCGGTGATGCGCGCCTATATCGAACACCGGCTCGACCAGATCCCGGGCGTCAAGAAGTACTTTTATATCGGCCCGATGTTCCGCCGCGAACGCCCGCAAAAGGGCCGTTTTCGCCAGTTTTACCAGATCGGCGCCGAAGCCATCGGTTCCGATTCGCCGATCGTCGACGCCGAAGTCATCGAGATGGTGGTCGACGTCCTCAAACGTTCCGGCATCGAGGGATTTCACTTGATGATCAACTCGGTGGGCGACCACAAATGCCGTCCGGCGTTTATGGCGTTGCTCAAAGACAGACTGAAGGACGTAGCGCCTAAAATGTGCGGCGACTGCCAGCGCAGGGCGGTCACCAATCCTCTGCGCGTGCTCGATTGCAAGGTTCCCGAAGATCAGCCGATCATCGACGCGCTGCCCTCGATCCTCGATCATCTCTGCGAGGAGTGCACGGCGCACTTCGCGACAGTGCGCGCGCATTTGGATGCCAGAGGCATCCCTTATGAGATCCGGCCGCGGATGGTCCGAGGCCTCGATTACTATATGCGTACGACGTTCGAGATCACGCACGGCGCGCTGGGCGCGCAAAACTCGGTGCTCGGTGGAGGGCGCTATGACGGCCTGGCGGAATCGCTGGGTTCGCGCGTTCCGGCTCCGGGAATCGGATTTTCCATCGGCGAGGACCGCCTGGTGATGAGCGTCGAAGCCGCGCATCCGGACAAACACAACCCCGTGGTCGACGTTTTTCTTGCGACCATGGGAGACGCGGCGGATCTGCACGCCGGAGAAATCGCCGCCGAGCTGAGGGCTGCCGGTCTCGTGGTCGAGCGCAGTGTCGACAAGAAGTTGAAGCGGACTCTCGAAGTCGCCAACAAAATGGGTGCGCGATTCGCGCTGATTCTGGGAGACAACGAGATCGCGAACCAGACATACTTATTGAAGGACATGTCGTCCACCCGGCAGGAGTCGCTTTCGCGCGGCGAGCTGGTGGCGCGAATCAAAAAATAATGGAATCCGTACCTCTCGATTTTTTAGGCGACCTGCGCCGCACCCATAGCTGCGGAGAACTTCGCGCCTCCGACGACGGCAAGCGAGCCATCCTGATGGGCTGGGTCCACCGGCGCCGCAATTTGGGCGGGGTGATCTTCATCCACCTGCGCGACCGGGAGGGCGTTACACAGCTCGTCTTCGACGAACAGTCCGACGCCGAACTGCATAAGAAGGTCGACCTGCTGGGGGCCGAGTATGTGATCGCGGTCGAGGGCGTGGTGGAAGGGCGGTCCGCCGAAACCGTCAATCCAACCATCCCGACAGGCCAGGTGGAAGTGGCGGTCGAAAAACTGTGGATCCTGAACACGTCGCGCACGCCTCCGTTTCCCATGGAGGAAGAGGTCGACGTCAAGGAAGAGTCGCGGCTGAAATACCGCTACGTCGATCTGCGCCGTCCGCATATGCAGCGCAATATTATGCTGCGCTCGAAAGTCTCGTTCGCCGTGCGCCAGACCATGGTCGAGCGCGGCTTTCTGGAAATAGAAACGCCGTTCATGACCCGCTCCACGCCTGAGGGCGCGAGGGATTATCTCGTCCCCAGCCGCGTCAACCCGGGAACATTCTATGCCCTGCCGCAGTCGCCGCAGATTTTCAAGCAGCTCCTGATGATCAGCGGCTTCGACAAGTATTTCCAGATAGTCCGCTGCTTCCGCGACGAAGATCTGCGCGCCGACCGTCAGCCCGAATTTACGCAGATCGATATCGAGATGTCGTTCCCGCAGCCGGAGCAGATTTTCGAAATGGTGGAGCCGCTGGTGGTCGCGGCGTCCAAAGCAGCCGGGTACAAGATCGCCCAACCGTTCCCGCGCCTGACCTACGCGCAGGCGATGCGGTCGTACGGCATCGACAAACCGGATCTGCGCATTCCTCCATTTCATGGCGTTGAGGATTTGTTTCCCGGCGCCGGATTGACGACTGAAGGCCTGCCGCTCGTTGCGATCAGGATTCCGAAGGTCGGCGCGATCACGCGCAGTCAGAGCGATCTGCTGCGCGACTTCGGCAAGGAAAAAGGCCTCCGCGTCTTCGGCGACATGAAGAGACTGGACAAGGATTTTCCGGACGCGATGGTCGCTCTGCGAGCCAGAATCGGGGCGCAGGAAGACGATTTGTTGATGCTGGCCGGATGGGGCCGCGAACCGGAAGGACATCTGCCGGAACAGACTGTTTTACAGGCCTGTGGACAACTGCGCCTGCACGCCGCGCAGAAGTATAACGACCGGCACAAGCTGCTCGACCCGACAGATTTCCGGTTCCTTTGGGTGCTCGATTTTCCGATGTTCGAATGGGATGCCGAAGACAACCGCTGGAACGCGGCGCATCATCCGTTCACGTCGGTCTATGACGAGGATCTGGATAAATTAACCACCGATCCGGCGCACTGCCGGTCGAAGGCCTACGATTTGGTGTTGAACGGGACCGAACTCGCCTCGGGCTCAATTCGTATCCACCGCCGCGATATTCAGTCGAAGGTGTTTTCCGCGCTCGGGTTCTCGGAGGAGGAAGCGAAGAAACGGTTCGGGTTTCTGCTGGAGGCTCTGGAATTCGGAGCTCCGCCGCATGGAGGCATCGCCCTGGGTCTGGACAGACTGGTGGCCCTGCTGGCGGGGGAGACTTCGATCCGCGAAGTGATTCCCTTCCCGAAAACCGCCAAAGGCACCGACCTGATGTGCGACGCCCCCAGCGAAGTCCCGGAAAAGAACCTGCGCGAACTCGGAATCTCCCTACGCAAGAAGTAGGCTCGAGTCCTCAATTGATATGCCAAAAGATTCTCGACCTTGACCACCACCGGTCTTGACGGGGGCTTGCAAATGGCGCATCATTGCATACATAGGAGTATCCAGATGCTGAAACGGCTTTCCTTGGCGGTTTTGCTGGTGGGTGCGAGTTCGGCTTGGGCGCAGCAGGTGATCTCCGCCCATTCCGGCGTGATTCATTTCGTCGAGGGGCAGGTCACTCTCGAAGGGAAGCTGGTGCAGCCGAAATTCGCCGAGTTTCCAGACGTGAAGAACGGCCAGACACTCGCCTCGCAGGACGGCCGGGCGGAAGTGCTGCTTACTCCCGGCGTCATTCTGCGCATCGGCGAAAACAGCTCGTTTAAGATGCTTTCCAACAACCGCTCCGACACCAGGCTCCAGGTGTTGTCCGGCGAAGCGGTGGTGGAAGTAGGTGAATTGCTATCCAACAACGCGATTACGCTGGTTTACGGCGACACCCATATCGAATTGATTAGACGGGGCCTCTATCAGGTCAGCGCGGATCCGGGCAAACTCCGGGTGTACGACGGCGAAGCGCGCGTGACGGAAGGGAACCAGTCGCTGGTGGCGCGCAAGGGCCGCGAAGTTCTGATGGGCGCGGTGCTCGACATGAGCGGCTTCGACGTGAAGGATGTGGACGCCCTGATGCGCTGGGCTTCCCGCCGGTCTGAGTATCTGGCGCAGGCCAATGTGTCTGCGGCGCGTACGGCTTCCAGTCAAGGCTACGTAGGCAGCGGATACGGTGGCTACGGTTACGGCTATTGGGTCTACGGCGGCATGGGAATGATGGGCGGCATGTGGGCTTACAACCCGTGGTATGGAATGTTCACCTACCTTCCTTATGGGAACGGAATGTATTACAGCCCGTACTTTGGCTATCCCTATTACAGCGTCGGGAACATCGGATATTACGTCCCGACGGCGCGGTGGCGGCGGCCTGCGCAGCGCGTTTCCGGTGAACACAGGTTCTACTTCGCCACACTATAACGGCACGACAGGCGGATCTAACCTGGCGCCTCGCGGCTCCTATGGAGCAGCGGGCGGCAGCAGCGGTGCCGGCCTGACACCGGCCTCCAGCGGATCCAGGGGCGGCGGCCTGTCAAGCGGCGGCGGTGGACTCGGCGGCGGCGATCCAGGGGCGGCGGCGGCGTGGCGGCGGGATGTCGAGCGGCGCGGGCGGCCATGGCGGTGGCGGCGGCATGGGCGGCGGCGGCGGACACAAGTAAACCACTGAAAAAAAGAGCTTGCCGGACTATAAGCCGGTTTCTGTACTCCGTTTCCGGAGCGACAGTCATTCATCTCCCTAATTAAAGGGGGGCCGAAGATCTCTCTCCGGCTCCAGCGACCTACCCGGAAGTCGTAACGGAGCGGGCCGCTCCTCCTCCCCTATTTGGTCTTGCTCCGCATGGGGTTTGCCCTGCCGGCGTCCGTTACCGGAGCCGCGGTGCGCTCTTACCGCACCTTTTCACCCTTACCCGGCAAACTACCCGCCAGGCGGTATTGTTTTCTGTGGCACTTTCCGTGAAACTCGCTTTAAGCGAGCCCCCCCGGCCGTTAGCCGGCATGTTGCCCTATGGAGACCGGACTTTCCTCTCACCAGAAGGCGAGCGACTGCCCGTCCGGCAAGCTCGGTTCTATTATCGATGCAATCTTTGCGAAACGCAAATCACAAGTGGCGTATCTCCAGTACATTCGTGTATTCTGGTCATTCAGGCAGTCTGACGTTTTACCGCGGTTCTAAAACAAGATAGGATAGAGCTGTTTCAGGGTTGAGGAGGGTCAACATGTTCAACAGGTTTACCGCATTATTCGCGCTGCTGCCGTTGGTGGCAATCGGAGTTTCCGCGCAGGGTCTGGACACCAAGGCTTCCAAGGACGACTGGGAAGAAATTAATTTCGAATTTAATTCATCGGTTCTTGTCGACGGATATCCCAGCCTGCTCCGCGTGGCGGAGCTGTTGCAGAAACATCCCGGCTACAAAGTGCGCGTCGAGGGCCATACCGACATCATCGGCAACGGCCCTTACAACGAGAAACTGGGCCAGGCGCGCGCCGACACCGTGCGCGACTTCTTAGTCAAGTACGGCGCCAGCGCCGGCCAGATCACGACCGGTACTCGCGGCAAGGTGGATCCGAAGTATCCCGGCCAGAAGCCGGTATACACCAAGACCGACGAGGCGCGCTGGATGAACCGTCGCGTGGTGCTGACGGTAATGGACGAATCCGGCAAAGTGATCGGCGCGGGGGGTCCGGGTGAAGCGATCCGGGCGATGGAACCGGCCAAGGGCATGACGGACTGCTGCACGGAAGTCCTGAAGCGCCTGGATAAACTCGATGATATCGCACGCCTTTTGAAGGATCTGGCGGATCAGAACGCGCAGTTGCGCAAGGAACTGGACGACCTGAAGAACAGCCAGGCGGTCCTGCAATCGAAGGTGAATCAGCCTCCTCCGGCCCCTGCGCCAGCGCCCGCCGCGCCCTCCGCCAAGAGCAAGGAAGGCGAGAAGTTCCAGTTGCTGGGGATTAACGTCGGCGCAGATCAGGACGGCCACGTGAGCGCGAGCTGCTCGATTTTGAGGACTCTGGCCCCCATGTCGGCCAGAAGCATCGTGCAGTACGGCCCCGACAGCACGCGCGTCAAATCGAGCACGGTGAGCCCGGCCAAAGGAGGCGGCGAGGCGGGCGCGGAACTGCGGCGCGGAGGCCGATCGGGGGGCAGGGTCATAATAGTGGGATGGGCATCGTCGTCTACGCGGGAAGCGCCTGACTGAGCTGCGAGAAGGTGAAAGCGTGGCTTTCACGCGCGGGCGTGCCGTTCATCGCGAAGAACGTGGACGAGGATCTCAAGGCGTACAAGACCAGCTCCTCGCGCGAGGAGTTCGGACCGTCCCGGTCACCGTCATCGGGGAGTCGATTGTCAAAAGGTACGACGTGGGGGCCCTGGCCGAGGCGCTCGCCACCTGGCGATCCTAACCATTTCGTCGGCGCCCGCCCAGCGGCCCGGCCGCTTCCCTCGCCCGTGGCCAGGGGCGTTCGGCGTTCGCGCCCGCGGCCTCGGGCCGATCGCGCCGGCGGGAGAAGGTTTCGGTGTATCCGGGCGGTGGGCTATACTGCAAGTTTTGGTGACAAGTGGTAACACGACGGGCTCTCCAGCCGAGGGTCCCCATACGCACGATGTCGGTCGCGGAGCTGTCCACTCTCGCGCGCATTCCCGTTGGCGACTTCCTCATGGGCGCCGCGGACGCGGAGGACGATGAACGACCAGTCCGACGCGTCCACGTGAGCGAGTTTTTCATCGGACGGTTCCCCGTCACCAACGAGGAGTACGCGCGGTTCATTCGGGCCACCGGGTATCCGCCGCCAGGGATCCGCGAGCTTCCTCTTGTCGCTTCAGGTGGCCGTGATTCGACCTTCAAGGAGCTGGCCGCTTCGTATGCCTGGATCGGCGGCGAACCACCGCTCGGGCACGCCAGCCATCCGGTCGTGCTCATCCGGTACGACGACGTGCTGGCATACTGCCGGTGGGTGTCCGAGCAGATGGGCCGGCTCGTGAGGCTGCCCACCGAGGCGGAATGGGAAAAAGCCGCGCGAGGCGGCATCGAGAGCCAGCGATATCCCTGGGGTGATGACATCGACGCCTCGCGAGCCAACTTCCTGCCTGACCCTTCCGTCAAGCGGCAGAGGGGCACGCGGCCGACCGGCACGTATCCGCCCAATGCGTACGGACTGTACGACGTCGTGGGCAACGTGTGGGAATGGGTCTCCGACTGGTACGGCGCCGACTATTACGGTTTGGACGAAACGCGCGATCCCCGTGGGCCCGATTCGGGAACGATGCGCCTCGTGCGCGGCGGGTCGTGGGTCAACGACGACACTGACCTCCTGCGTTGTGCCTACCGGCACTCTGTCCCGCCCGATACCTACACCTACAGCATCGGCTTCAGGGTCGCGTGTCCCGCTCCCTGAGGATTGACCCGCGTTGACCCTGACCCCGGACGACTACACGCGCGCTCGGCGCATCCTGATGCGTCGAGATCCCGTCCTCGCGACAGCCATCAGACGTATCGGCCCGTGCGGCCTCGCCGCGCGCCAACGACCGGATCATCTGCTCGCGCTCGTGAGCGCCATTGTCAGCCAGCAACTGTCCACGGCCGCCGCCGCCACGATCTTCCGGCGCTTCCAGGGATTGTTTCCCGGTGACGGCCTTCCCGCGGCTGCCGACATCGACGCCCGGACCGACGCCGAGCTCCGCGGCATCGGCCTGAGCGGCCAGAAGGTCGGCTACCTTCGCGACCTCTGCGGACGAGTGTCGGCCGGCCGCCTCAGGCTCGAAGAGCTGGACGTGCTCGCCGACGAGGAGATTATCGCGCGGCTGACCGAGGTGAAGGGGTTCGGCCGCTGGACCGCCGAGATGTTCCTGATGTTTCGGCTGCATCGCCCGGACGTGCTTCCGGTGGGCGATCTCGGCATTGTGAGGGCGGTGCAGAGGCTCTATCGCCTCCGCAAAGCGCCAGGCCCGGAACGGATTCTCGAGATGGGCGAGGTGTGGCGGCCTTACCGGTCGGTCGCTTCGTGGTACTGGTGGCAGACGCTCAGGAAATCCGAGCCCTCCGCCAAGGCGGGTCAGGAGCCGAGGCGCTGAAACGGCGGGTCACCACGCCATCCGGCTGTACCACGCCATCTTGAGGGAGAGCAGGGCGTAGCCCACAGCGATGGCGATGAGCGTGCCCCGTTCGCTGAACAAGGTGTCCCGCCAGCCTGTACGGGCAATCGGGCGTCGGCGGCA
>CAVVNE010000045.1:0-13026 GCA_963749245.1 Bryobacterales bacterium | reverse complement strand
CGAGAACGCGGCATAGACCACCAGCGATGAGACGTCTGCGCCCGGTGCCGTGGCCGAAGCGCCAGTAGGGCGGCACCAGCACGTACCAGGCGCAAAGGCCGCCGAGCAGCGCCGCCAGCAGGCCGGGCCCGGCACCGCCGATCAGAGCGGCGAAGATCACCGCCGGCCAGAAGGCAGGAGGTAGATATTGCCGGACAGCCATCCGCCCGCGGCGAAGCGCAACGCGAGCGCCAGCGCTACCAGCAGGATCGCGGCGGTGTAAGCGCTGGCCGAACCGGGCTCGATGCGCGGTTCCTCGGCAACGATGCGATCAAGCCACGGCACGCCCGCACCTTTATCCCCCACCCGCCTATCTTACTGGAAACCCCGGCGGCGGGAACCGCGCGCGCCGTCACCAGAAAAGGGTAGTGCGGTGCCGCCAGGTCGCCCGATCCGCCCGCGCCGCGCTTCAGGATCGCTTCCCGGCCGGCAGCTGGTTGAAGGGCACATCCTTGTCGACGCGCAGATCGGCCGGCAGGCCGAGCACGCGCTCGGCGATGATATTGCGCAGGATCTCGTCGCTGCCGCCGGCGATGCGCAGCGCCGGCGAATAGAGCAGCGCCTGCTGGAAGAGCGCGTGTGCCGGCATGGAGTCCGGATCGGTCAGGATTCCTGCCATCTCCATGAGGTCCATGCCGAAGGCGGCGATCTCCTGCAGCTTGGAGGCGCCGACGAGCTTGCCGATCGAGCCTGGGTCCCGGCGTCTCGCCGCGCGACAGCCGGGTCATGGTGCGGAACTTGGTGTATTTGAGCCCTTGCGTCTTGACGTACCATTGCGCGAGCTGATCGCGCACCGCGGCGTTCTTGATCGCCGGCCCATCCTCGAGCTCGAGCCGGCGCGCAAGCTCGAAGACCTCGCGGAAATCCGGTCCGGGCGCTTCGCCCACTCTGATACTCGGTGCGGCCGACTATTCCCCAGTGCGTGGCATGGTCCCATACCACCTCTGGACTCTTGCCGGGACGCAGAATCTCAATCGAGACCGTCCCGGATCCAAAAAGAGTCGTGTGGCTGTTCACCAAGAGGTCCAGGCTATCGCCGATGGGGATTGAAAACGTGGAACTAGCGCTCCCCGGTGCAACCCCGAAAGTACGCTTCGTCCACCCGGCATCAAAGTCTTTCTCCGTGAAGCCTCTATAACTCTGCCGCTCTTCTTGTCTCGCTGGTTCAATGTGATCTCCCGCCCAAAAGGAAAGGCCTCCAAGTGCTTGATAATACAGGTAGAGTCGCCCCTTCCGCGGAGTGTAATCTGTAGGCGCGCTTCCGGGGATACGACCCTCGAACGTAACCGTATGACGTTCTACCTTAGAAGGTGTCACCTCGATTACAGCCAACGAGTCAAGGTCGTCGTCCGGATCTTCGATGCCGCCGAGGTAGTTCTTCAGGAGGAACCAGGGGAACCGGAGGTAGCTCACCCGGTGCCCGAGGTGCCGCGTGTCAACAAGAACGTAGACTTCGTTGGCAGCGCACAGAACAGTACCGTCGGCAACATCGAGGATCAGAAAAACGTCAGACTTCGCAGCTACTGTTGCCACAGCAATAAGAACAACGATTATCAGCGCCAGTTTCACCAAAGATCGCAATGCCATAGCTTAGTTGCAAACGGTCGACTGGCAGACGTTATTTAAAATGTAGTTCGTGAAATCTCCAAAATAGTCCCAGTAGCCTTTAAGAAGTGGGCCATTCCCGGGCGGGAAAGTCCTCAATGCGATACCGCCCAGAGAGTTTTGCAAATTCGTTCCTTGTTGGGCCCCGAAGCCCTGTCGAATGAGGTCACTCTGAATGTACCCGAGATCTAGTTGCCAGATTTTCGTGACAGATCCTTGGAAAATATAGTAGCCTGCGTAGTTCAGAACCGAGACTCCGAGTCCGAAAGAACCGAGGATTGCGGGGCCCGGGGCTGGCTGATCATACGCTCCGGTCTCGATCACTACGTCGTTGGTTCCGATCGAGTAGACTCGCCAGTATCGCCAGCCAGCAAGTGGATGACCCGTTAACGTTACAGCGGAGACGGTATTGTTTGTGATATCGAATCGTTCCGTCAGGATCGCGAACGCCGTAAAGGGGAATCCATGGAGTTTGATCAGCACAACCTGGCCTGACCCAGTCACGACCGGGTTGCCACCAGTGGAACCAAAAAACTGTGCCACGGAATTCCTCCGACCAGTAAGGCCGGCGTAGTTCTGGAGGTAGTTCTGAAAAATAAAACTGGGCGTCGCCGTTGTAAGAAGCTCAATGGCATTAACGTTGCCGCAAGTCGGATAGAGAGACGCCATAACCAGTGGAATCACCGGCGGATAGCAAGGCCCCACTGCGGTCAGATTTGGCAGCTGCTTGGGAAGCGCCTGCACAACCTTACTCATAACCCACTGGATGGCGGTCCGGCCACTTGGGCTGCCGCCGAAGAAGGCAGCAAACGAAGTTGCATAATTCGTTGACGGAGCTGCTATGTCCTTAAGGACGCCGGACGGCGCGGCGTAAGTCGTGCCCAACACGCTGCCCAGCCATCCCGGCGTCGGGTCCGCACCTAGGCCGCTCTGACCAGTCGCGCTCCCGTTTTGGTCATATTTGGTACCGGACTGCCCGATTACTCCCCCGTCGGCTGTCGCTATCTGAGGCGTTTCGTTGGCTACCATCCAGCGAAAATTCCCGGCGGCGTCGAACGCAACCATATTGATCTGGGGATTGTTTGGGTACGGGAGCGGGACCTGCACCGTTCCGACGAACGAGCCGTCCTCGGCCTGCAGCACGGGAGCAATCGGAGTCGACAAAGATGTCGGCTGACCTGGAACCACAGGCGGGCTTACAATGGTCACGCTGGTTCCCGCCGTTATTGCCATGCCGTACTGCGTAGGAGTAACCATGTCCTCCGATTCAAAGAACAGGCTCCAGGTGAGCAACACTCCCGTATCGGCGTTAGTGATCATGTTGACGTAGGCGATTATATTCTCATATTGCATCGTAGGCGGCTGGGAATCCAGGATCGTGAGCGTGTTAAACGCCCCTCCGCTGTTGAGCTGCAGCAGCCTCAAGTGGGCGGCTGTTAAGATGAACCCGTTGCACTCCAGATATGAGTAGGGCACGTACGCATTGCCATCGCCCGCAACGATGATGCCATACGTGCTAGCAGAAAAGAAATAATCTCCAGTTGAGTTCGGACAGTCGACGCCGGGGCCGCTGTAATACGGCAGGGGTATCGGCAGAGGGACGCTGAAGTTCTGGATACCAGTAGTCGGGGCGATTCCAATTATCGCCGAACTACCATCTTGGTTTCGCTGGACAGCAAAAATGGTTCCATCGGTGTGCACAACAGGCGGAGAGGCTAAAAAACTGGTGCCCAAGTTGTAAGACGGATAGGGCTGCCCAGTCATCCCATCTAGTTTCGTGATTGAGCCGCCCGCGCCGTTGCTCGCGACGACCAAGCCGCCTTGGAAGTCCGGCACAATCGTCGGAAACATCGGTAACGTGGCAGTCCAAGCGGTCGTGCCATCGCTGGTGACGGCCATCACGGTTCCATCGTTCTGTGTAGCGAAAACATCCGCGACTCCGGTTGCGCTAGGCACCGCAGGCACAATCGATTTTATTCCCGATCCATCGCCGGGATTGGACCAGAGCACGGTACCCACCGTCTGAGATCCCCCAGTTGGTACCAGTTCCACCACGTACATCACCCAGGAGCTGCTCGCCGCGCCGACGGTAATGCTCGCGGTTTGACCGCCCGCAACGGAGTTAAGATTATCTTCTTCGATGTCCACGTGCGCACCGTCACCCTGAATGAGATTATATCCGCTACCGGCGGCGATGGAACTTTGTACAACCGTCTCGTCCGCAAAGGCGACAAAAAGCAGCGAGCCTGGACTCGGCGTAAAGCTGTTCGAGTTGGGCGTGGTCGTTGCCGCGAGATTGAACCCGCTTGTAGTTGCTGTAATTCCTAGCCCGGCGCTTGGCGTAAACCCAGAGTACTCCACAGCGGTCATGCCCCCATCGACGCCGAGTCCCGATATCGTCACTGTGTTCGCGCCGGCTGCAATATTCACGGCATACCAGATCGCTATCGATACGGGCTCTCCGTTGCCGTTTCCACCGTCGCCGAATGGTGTGAGTGCGGTATAGGTATTTCCTCGCGTATCGGAAACTGTTGGAGTTGCTGTGGAGTACCACGACGCCATCACGACGATCGCGTTTCCAGCCGCATTGCTGCTGGGAAAGGTTATCGAATTCGCGGGATATGTGTACGTGTGAACGAACTGGACCCGCGCGATTGGCTGCGCGCGGAGGATCGTAAACGAGGTAATAAACAAGAAGAAGTGGATATTTAAAAGGCGGTTCATTAGCGATTTCCTTTCACGCGGAATGAGATTTAAAACGGCTTAAGTGCAATCCTGGGAAAATTCAAGGCTGCTTATTTTTTGAATAAACCGAGGCAGATTTAGAACCAAAGTACTAGGGTACTGATCCAAGTGGAATATTCGTCTTTTTAGATGGTCTCGGAAAGGCAGTATTTCTTACCGCAGAGGTAAAATTTCCCCGGTAAGTCGTTCTTGGGAAAAATCCGGGACCGGCTTCCATGAAGCTCCGCCCATGTGGCCGCGCCGCCGGCCCGCTCCCAAAAATCCAGGTCCAGGACGCGACTCCGGTCCGGCTCGCCCAGCTCCCGAGGCGTCTCCCGATCCTGCCAAGCAGGAGCTATCTTCAACATAACACAGGGCAATCACCGACATCGCGCACGAGTGAAACCGAGCCTGCCAGTCCGATGGCTTCGTTTTTACAGCGACCTCGTCTATGATGAAGCCCTGGAATCCGATGGGTTCGTTTTGCGTTGTGACCTTACCAGAATCCAATCCCCAACCATCCCATCCAATAACGCGATAATAATTCAAACATGTTCTCCAACATCCGGGAGCAGATCGATACCGTCTTCAAGCGCGACCCCGCTGCCCGCAGCGTGCTCGAGATCGTGCTCTGCTACCCCGGATTCCACGCCGTGCTCATCCATCGCCTCGCCCACGGTGTTTATAAACGCGGCTGGTTTACCCTCGCCCGCGTCATCTCGCAATTCTCCCGCACCATGACCGGCATTGAAATCCATCCGGGCGCGACCATCGGCCGCCGCTTCTTTATCGACCACGGCATGGGCATCGTCATCGGCGAAACCGCCGAAATCGGCGACGACGTGCTCATGTATCAGAACGTCACCCTCGGCGGCACAGGAAAAGAAGCGGGCAAGCGGCACCCCACCATCGGCAACGAAGTGGTCATCGGCACGGGCGCGAAAATCCTCGGAAACATCAGAATCGGAGATCACGTCAAAGTCGGCGCCGGCAGCGTTGTGGTGCGCCCGGTGCCCGATCATTCCACCGTGGTCGGCGTCCCCGGACGCGTGGTGGGCGACGCCAATGCCGATCTCGATACCCTGGAGCATGGCAAACTGCCCGACCCGGAGGGCCAGGCCATGGACGAACTCTCAAAACGCGTAGCCGAACTCGAAGCGATGGTCAGGACGCTGGCAAATGATAAAGCTGTTTCTACTAAGCATTAGCGTCACGACGTATTGGGTCGAGCCCTGCACCAACCCGGAGACCGCCTGCATCGCCAGCGATCCGCAACTGGCGCGGTGGGCCTTTGCCGCCTGGGAAAAAGCGTCCAACGGCCGCCTGCATTTTGTCGAAACCAAGGACCGCCGCGAAGCGAAAATTCAAGTCGTGTGGGCGACGCCGTCCTCCGGCCTTTACGGAGAAACCGTTGGCAACGTCGTAAACATCCGTATCGCCACCGAGGGCGTGAAAGACCCGCTGTTGCGCGACACCATCGTGTACCTGACGTGCCTGCATGAATCTGGCCACGCGCTGGGCCTGAATCATACAGCCAACTTCGACGACATCATGTACAGCTTCCAATACGGCGGCGACATCCCGGAATATTTCGCCCGGTATCGGAGAAAGCTCTCCACGCGCGCCGACATCCAAAAAAACCCGGGTCTATCAGCGTCGGACCGCGCCCGAATCGCACGTTGAGTTGGACGTTTACGGCCGACTCAGGATCGCCTTTAGGCGGTCTTTTGTCAGTTCGTCGTCGGGATTTGTCTCCAAAATCTTCTTATACTCCGCAATCGCGTCGTCCAGTTTGCCGGATTTGACTAGCGCGTTCCCCAAATTGAAACGGGCGTTTGAATAATCGGGGCGGAGAGAAAGTGCGATCCGGAACTGCTCGGTCGCCTCGGTGGTCCTTCCCAGAGATTCGAGAGCCGATCCCAGGAAATTGTGCGCCTCCGCGCTCTTTGGGTCGACCTTCGCTGCCGCCTGCAACATGCCAAGTGCGCCACCGGGATTCAGTCGCGAAAGCATGACCGTCCCCAAATGCAGAAGGGCTGGAAAATCATTGGGATACTTCTCTAACCGGTGCCGCAGCAAGGCCTGTTCGATTTCGAGCCGCCGGTCTCCCGCGCCGGCAGGCAGAACCTGGAGCCACAGATGGCCCATCTCGTCGGTGGCCAGATTCCCTGCCCTCACCCGCTTCGGTGGATGATTCGGATTGCGGGGATTCGCAGCCGAGTTGTCATAGTGGTAACGCATAGAAACGACAGTGTCTTTGGGCAGAAACAGCGGCTCGCGGTAACGGTAAACCGCCTGCCAGTTCGGATCCCAATCGGGGATCCGGATGATCGGTTTCTTCTCCCCCGACGGCAGCGTGGCGTAGGCATCCAGCAAATGCCCTAAATAGTGCGCGTGTGGATAGACCGCCAGCACATTCACGTCGCGCGGCAGTTTGAAATCGTCGGAAACCACAAAATCGCGCGCTCCGGGAGGAATGTTCAGCGCACCGTCATGTTCCAACTGAATAAGAATGGGGAATTTCTGTGGCTTTTGGTCGGTGAAGTATAGGCCCACTGTCGGACGAACGGTTTCCGGCTTGCCGCTCGGCTGCATATGTGCGTTTAGCACCAGATGGTTGCCCGGATCCAGTTGCCAGGAAATGGCTTCTTCGGTCGGAGCCGCCCCTGGTTTCCAGAACAGAAAATGCCCGTCGTCCGGATCGAACGCCGTGCGTTCGATGAGCGGGTCCATGCCGGGTCCTTCCTGGCATGAGCGGGCCCGATCGACATACAGATTGGCGTGGTGGATCAGTTTCTTCACGCCGGGCCGGATTTCGATGGCCCGGACGTAGCGGGTGGTTTTCAAATCCGGGGAGAGGACAAAGTTAAAGTAAACGTCAGGGCCGGACGCGGGAAGTGTATAAGAATGCGGAGCCTCCACGATCAAACCCGGCGGGCCGAGTTGCCAGCCTTCGGTGAAGTGCGGAGGCGTTACCGTACCTTCGCCTTCCGGAGCGCCCGCTGCGGCCCAGTTTGCGAACAGTTGAATTTCGTCGGGAGTCAGCCGCGGGTCGCCGGCGAAATCTCCGTAGCCTTTTCCCGGCAGCCATGGAGGCATAAAGCGGCTGTGCGTGACGTCGGCGATCTGACTCGCGCGCTTCTTTACATCCTGGTAGGTAAGTAACGAAAAAGGCCCGGCTTCTCCCGGGCGATGGCAGGACGCACAGTGCTTATAAACGATGGGCGCGACGTCGTGATTGAAATCGACGGCGGCGAATGCGAGCGACCCGAACAGCGGGATGCTCGCGAGCATCCTCATAGTCTGAGTTTACTGCACGGATGGCGAAGGAAGATCGTCAGGGGTGGATATGACTTACACGAAGGTAGTTCTGACCGTGATTGCGCTGCTGTTGGCGGCGCTGGCGATGCGGCCGGCTCCGGTCCAGGCGCAGATGGAACCGGCAACGACGTTCTACATCGAACCGGGGACCAGTCCGATTCGCAGTTTGAATGGAGGGGTTCCGAGCGACGGGAAAGTTGTGATCAATCTGTCGACGGGCGATGTATGGGGATTTCCCACGCATGGAGCGGGCGCGCCGTATCCGATTGAGGCGCTGCCGCTGAGTGGAAGGGCGCCGGTTTCAAAGCCGGTCTATTTGGGAAAGTTCGATTTCGCGGCGATCAGGCATGGGCGTTGAAGAGCGTCGACTGTGCCGATTGGGCACATGCGGCACTGTGACGCACACCGCAACAACTTGAAACTAATTGGGCATTGTCAGCGTCCTGCCAACCAGAGTAAAATCAGGGGAGGCGGTTTTGAGCTATGCGGCAGGTTCTTGTTTGTTTCACTCTCGGGTCACTATTGACGGCGCAGAATCCGCCGGCGTCCTCGCAAAGCAGTTCCACTCAGCCGCCGAAGCGCGAGACGATCGCCAAGCCGATGACCGAGAGGGAGCGCAAAAAGAAAGAAGCGCAGCTCAAGAAGGAACTGGAAACACCGTATAAGAAGTGGCTGAACGAAGAGGTCGGCTACATTATCACCGACGAAGAGCGGAAGGCATTTAAGGCGCTGCAAACCGACGACGAGCGGCAGCAGTTCATCGAACAGTTCTGGCTGCGGCGCGACCCCACACCGGACACCGAGGAAAACGAGTATCGGGAAGAGCATTACCGGCGCATCGCCTACGCCAACGACCGGTTCGCGTCCGGCATTCCCGGATGGAAGACGGACCGCGGGCGCATCTATATTGAATACGGTCCGCCGGATGAGATTGAGTCGCATCCATCGGGCGGAACCTACGAGCGCCCTTATGAAGAGGGCGGAGGCAGCACGTCAACGTATCCGTTCGAACAATGGCGGTATCGCTACATCGATGGAATCGGCACCAACATCATTCTGGAATTCGTGGACACGACGATGTCGGGCGAATACCGGCTGACGATGGATCCTTCGGAAAAGGACGCGCTGCTGTATGTTCCAGGCGCGGGTTTGACGATGGCCGAGCAGATGGGGCTGGCCGACAAAACGCAGCGCTTCCAGCGCACGGACGGTACGCACCTGGGAACGGGCAGCCAGCCGCTGCCGGAGAGCATGAACGAATTCACGCGATTAGAGCAGTACGCGAAGATTTTCAAACCGCCGGCTATCAAGTATAAGGATCTGGAAGCGGTGGTGAGTTCGAGCATCAAGTACAACCTGTTGCCGATGAAGGTGCTGGTGGACTTCATTCCGATTACCAGTTCTTCGGTGCTGACGCAGATCACCATTCAGTTCGACGTGAAGGACATGCAGTTCAAGGACAAAGAGAACACGTCGACGGCGACGATCAACATTTACGGGCGCATTTCGACGCTGGCGCGCAGGCCGCTGGCGCCTTTTGAAGACGTGGTGACGGTGAACGAGCCGACGGAATTGCTGCAGAAGCTGATCGAGGCGAGTCCGCACCGCGTTTATCAGAAGACGGTTCCGCTGCAACCTGGACCGTACCGGCTGAACATCGCGGCGAAGGACCTGGTGGGAGGCAATACAGGCACGTACGAGGTCGCGATCCGCGTTCCACACATGGAAGACGACACGTTATCGGCGAGCACGCTGATTCTGGCCGATCAACTAGAAAAGCTGCCGACGAAGAGCATCGGAACGGGCATGTTCGCGATCGGCGGATCGAAAGTTCGCCCGCGCATTGGCTTGACGGTCGCGGATCAGCCGGACTTCAGCCGCAAGGAAAAAATGGGCATCTACATGCAGCTTTATAATTTCGAAGCGGATGAGAAGACCCATAAGCCGGACGGGACGATCGACTACGAGATTGTGAAGACGGCGTCGCAGGGTCCGGTGGCGAAGGTGTTCGATTTCAGCGAAGCGGTGAAGGATTTGCAGGGCGGGGCGGCGCAGGTGACGATCGAGAAACTGCTGCCGCTGGCCGATCTGGATCCAGGACAGTATAAACTGAATATAAAGGTGACGGACAAACTGCGGAATCCGAACCAGACGTTGACGCAGTCCGCCACGTTTACGGTACACTAGACCGTCGTAGGCAGACGCGGGCAAGAGGGCTTTTGCCAGGAATGATAGTTGCTGGGATAAACCGGCGCACGAATTCATGGATACTAAGTACCCTGGCGGCGGCGTTTTGTCTGGCTCCGGCGGCGAACGCCGGAGGCACGCTGGCGCTGGCCGGAAGCATCCTGGGCGAAGTCAAAAGCGTGACTGGCGTGGTGGAAATGGGCGCCAAGGTGCTGCTCTACGACCGTCACGATCAACTGGTGCGGCAGGCGTTGACCGACGAACAGGGGCGTTTCGGATTCGCGGCGCTGGCGCCGGACGTGTACTCGATCCGGGTGACGCTGGCCAGTTTCGTGCCGGCAATGCGCCGCAACATTTCCGTGAGGGCGGGCACGGACAGCCTGCTCGAAATCAATCTTTCGGGAATTTTCAGCACGGTGGACATTTTGTCGTCGGCCTCGCACGGGACGCTGATGGGCGACGACTGGAAATGGGTGCTGAGGGCGTCGCCATCGACGCGTCCGATACTGCGGTTGCTGCCGGGGTCGAGCAGTTCAGCGGAGAGCAGTTCGCGGCCGTTCTCCGACATGTTTTCGCAGACCGAAGGCATCGTGAAGGTGTCGGCGGGCGATAGCGACGCGTTCAGCGGAGGCAGCCAGCAGGATCTGGGGACGGCGTTCGCGCTGGCAACGTCGATCTATGGGAAGTCGAGGCTCCAGTTCAGCGGCAACCTGGGCTACGCGTCCAACGGCGCACTGCCGGCGGCGGGGTTCCGCACCACGTATTCGCGCACCGGCGACAGCGGGTCCAATCCGGAGATTACGCTGTCGATGCAGCAGATGTATCTGCCGGGACGCGGAGACGCGGTTCCGGTGCTGCGGACGGCGTCGCTGGGAATGTACGATCATGTGGAGCTGACCGACCGGCTGAACCTGGAGTATGGATTCAATTACGAGTCGGTGACGTTCCTGTCGCATTTGAATTATATGAGTCCGTTCGCGCGGGCGACGTACGATCTGGGCGCGCACAATTCACTTCGGATGGCGTTCAGTTCCGGCACGCAACCGGGGCAGTTGATGGCGCGCAACGGGGATTCGGACGACACGCTGAGCCAGGATCTGGCGGCGCTGGCGATGGCGCCGCGCGTATCCCTGAACGATTCGCGGACGCAGGTGGAGCGGCGGGAGCGGCTGGAGGCGAGCTATCAGCACGTGTCGGGGAGCCGTACGTATTCGGCCGGAATTTATCATGAAGCGGTGTCGAACGCGGCGTTCCTCATGTCAGGTCCTTCAGATTTTCTGCCGGTGAGCGATCTGCTGGCGCAACTAGGGTCGTCGAGCCAGGTGTTCGACGCGGGCAGCTATCAGCGGACGGGTTATACGGCATCGGTGTCGCAGGCGCTGGGCGAGCATTCGGACCTGTCACTGGCGGGAGGGCGGAGCGGCGCGCTACTCGCCGGCTCTGGCAGTGTGATGGATGCGGTGGCACTGCGCGGAGAGATTCGCACGGTGCAGCGGGGCTGGATGACGGCGAGGGCATCGCACAGGGTGGCGTCGACAGGCACTCGCGTGATCACCAGCTACGGATGGACCGATTTTAAGACGCTGATGCCGTCGTATGTTTCGATGACGGATCAGGCCAATCAGGAAATCGGGTGGAACGTCTACGTCCGCCAGCCTTTGCCGGCGCTGCCGGGAATGTTCGGAGCGTTCGGAAGGTTCGAGGCCAGCGCGGAGCTGAGGAACCTGCTGGCGCAGGGGTATCTGCCGGTGGTGGTGAACGATCAGCGCGCGGTGTTGACGAATGCGCCTCGCGCGGTGCGGGGCGGGTTGTCGTTTATTTTTTGACGGCAGGGCATGGCCCTGCCCCACCAGACAGGCCAGCACCACGCTACAGGGGTTCCTGCTGCGTCATGCAGTGCAGCGTGCCTTGGCCTAGCACCAAGTCCCTGCTGTAGATTCCGATTATTTTTCTGTCGGGGAGGAGGCGCTGGATCGTGTTGAGGGCGATGCGGTCGTTGGGGTCGCCGAAGATGGGCGCCAGGACGATGCCGTTGGCGATGTAGAAATTTGCATAGCTCGCCGGGAGACGCTGGCCGGCAAAGTAGATGGGCTCGGGCATGGGGAGCATCGCGATGCGGAGGTCCTTGCGGGAACGCAGGCGCGCTAGATTTTCCTTCAGTGGCTCGTGATTGGGGTCGGACCTGTCGGGCTCGACGACGGTCACGATCGTATCCGCCGACGTGAAACGTGCGAGGTCGTCGACGTGGCCGTGGGTGTCGTCGCCGGCGATTCCATTCCCCAACCAAATGACTTCGCGGATGCCGAGATAATCCTTCATGGCGCGCTCCAGCTCGCGGCGCGAGAGGCCGGGATTACGGGCCTGCACACTGGAGAGGAGACACTCCTCGGTGGTGAGCCCTTTTCCCGCGCCGTTCACATCGATGCTGCCCCCTTCGAGCACGACGCCGGGCGCCCAACGTTCCATATCCAGTTTTGAAGCGAGGAAACGAGGGACCTGTGAGTCGAATTCGTAGTTCGAGTACTTGGCCCAGCCGTTGAATCGCCAATGGGTGATGGCGACTTCCGATTTATTCTTCACGAACAGCGGGCAGTAGTCGCGGGTCCAACTTCGGTTGGTGAGGTGATGGAAGAAGTCGACCGCGGCGAGGTCGACGTGGCAGGCTTTTAGTATCTTGCGCACAGCGCGCTCGGCGGGTTCATCCTCGACGAGAATGCGGACGCGTTCGACGCGCGCGAGGTGGCGCACGATTTCGCCATAGAGCCAGGGAATGGGCGCGAATTTTCCGGGCCAGTCGGATTTTTCATGGGGCCAGGCGAGCCAGGTGGCGGCGTGCGGCTCCCATTCGGCTGGCATCCTGAATTTACGATCGCGCGGCGTCATTTTCCGAGCCAGCGATTGACAATGGGGCCGTAAGCGTCGATGCGGCGGTCGCGGAGGAAAGGCCAGTTGCGGCGCACTTCGTCGGAGCGGCGCGGGTCGCATTCGATAACCAGGATTTCTTCTTTGTCGGTGGAGGCTTCGCCGATGAGCTGGCCGAAGGGGTCAGCGACGAAGGAGGATCCCCAAAATTCGAGACCATGTTCTGGAGGCCCTTCGTAGCCGACGCGGTTGACGGCCGCGACGTAGATGCCGTTGGCGATGGCGTGG